>NZ_JBHYWP010000036.1:0-53106 GCF_042751845.1 Streptomyces sp. NPDC059398
TAAATCTCGCAGTCGAACCACACCATGCGATCGTTCTTGCGCCCTACCTTAGCCCGGCCGGCACGGGGCGCCGCCGTCCCCCGGCGGCGGTGGGTCCCGCGGGGGCCGAGCTCCGGCCCCCTCGGGCACTCCTAGGTCGCGCTCCGCTGCCCGGGCACCACCGGGCGGCCCGGTGCATAGGTGTCCGAGCCCGGCTTTCCCGGCTCGGGCTGCACGGGGGAGCCGGGCTGTGGCGCCGTGGGCCGGTCGCCGCCCGGCGCCGGGACGCGGCGGGACTGCGGGACGCCCTCCGCCACCGGGACCACGGCCACGGCCTCGGACGGCTGCGGCCTGCGGGCCCGGTACGCCGTCCGGTACGCGGCGGGCGAGGAGCCGAGCTGGCGCCGGAAGTGGCCGCGCAGCGCGACCGGCGACCGGAAGCCGCAGCGGCCCGCGACCTCGTCCACCGAGTAGTCCGACGTCTCCAGGAGGCGCTGCGCCTGGAGCACCCGCTGGGTGATCAGCCACTGGAGCGGCGCACTGCCGGTGAGCGAGCGGAACCGGCGGTCGAACGTCCGGCGGCTCATGTACGCGCGGGCCGCCAGCGTCTCCACGTCGAACTGCTCGTGGAGGTGCTCCAGCGCCCAGGCGACGACCTCCGCCAGGGGATCGGAGCCGATTTCCTCGGGTAAAGACCTGTCGAGGTAGCGCTCCTGGCCGCCGCTCCTGCGCGGGGGGACCACCAGCCGCCTGGCGAGCGCGCCCGCCGCGTCCGCGCCGTGGTCCGTCCGCACGATGTGCAGGCACAGATCGATTCCCGCCGCGGTCCCGGCCGAGGTCAGGACGTCGCCGTCGTCCACGAAGAGCTCACGCGGGTCCACATGGACCGACGGATAGCGCTTCGCGAGCGTCGGAGCGTACATCCAGTGGGTGGTCGCCGGCCTGCCGTCGAGGAGTCCGGCGGCGGCGAGCACGAACGCGCCGGTGCACAGCCCGACGATCCGGGCGCCCTCCTCATGGGCGCGGCGCAGCGCGTCCAGCGCCTCGGGCGGCGGCGGCGAGGTGATCGACCGCCAGGCCGGGACGACGACGGTGCCGGCCCTGCTGATGGCCTCCAGGCCGTACGGCGCGGTGAGTTCGAGACCGCCCGTGGTGCGCAGCGGGCCTTCCTCGCCCGCGCTCACCAGCAGCCGGTAACGCGGCACCCCGGCGTCCTGCCGGTCGATGCCGAAGACGGAGAGCGGAATCGAGCTCTCGAATATGGGGCCGCCGCTGAAGAGCAGTACCGAGACGATCTCCTTGCGGCGGCGCCCGGAGAGCTTTCTTACGGTCTCCGCCACGGCGGTGGAGTCCTGGCCCTGACTCATGGTGCTAAGCCCCCCTCGGTGCTCACGGCTCCCTGATCCTGTCGGGACTGTCGCTCCTGCAAACTGCTTTTAATCGTCACAGCCCCTCGGTCCAGCACGAGATCCCCCGCCTTTTACCCATGATCGAATCTACTGTGTCCCGTGCTTCTGGCGTGACAAGTTCGACTGTCGGCGTTATGTCGACATGGCAACTTGGCGCGAAGCATTCGATCAGGAAGCGTTTCACTCAGGAAGCCCCCAGGGAAGTGGGCAATCCGTGCATGGCCCGTCCCAGTAGGGTGCGTGAGCCGCCGTTGGTCCTTTCATCCCTGGTGGCACGGGGGTTGACGTATCGTTCCGCCAAGGTCGGGGTAGGTCACTTAAGTTGGCTGAAAACGATCGGGCGTGCAGGTGGGATTCAGTCAGTGGACCGGCGTGCGCCTCTCAGGCTGCCACTGGAACCTGTGCGCTCCCGGCACGCCGGGCCCGCGCGCCGCGTGTACGGCGGCCGGACGGCAGCCGTACGGCCCCTGCCTGCGCGACCCGGCCCCTGCGGGCGCCCGGCAGCCGTCCGGCGGGCTGCCGTCCGGGATCCGGCACGCGCGCCGGGGAGCGCGGCGGAGCCCGTACGGGAGGCGCGCCGCGGCCGCTCTCCGGCTCCCGCGGCCCGGCGGGGAAGCTGTAGACACCACCTGGCATTGCCATTTACCGGCCTGCTCGGGCATGCTCCCTGGAACGCCGGACCGGATCGGCGGGCAGTGGGCAGGAGAGGAGTGTCGCCGTACTCTGGAGGGTATGGGCTTGGGAAGATGATTCCCGGACACAGCTCCGCCGGACACGCTCCACCGTCAACTGCCGTTCCCTCCCAAGAGGATCTTCTTCGCCGAGATACCGATGGCCGGTTACGAATTCTCCGAACCCGCGGACCGCAGGCAGATCGCCGATCCATCGGCCGAACTCCATGCGGCGGACGAACCACGTCACGCATGTGATCCCGCTTTCAGACACGGGGTCGTCGTCGGTTTCGACGGCTCGACCTCCAGTGAGCGGGCCCTCGCCTATGCCATCGGCATGGCCGTACGACTGGGCTCCGGCCTGATCATCGTCCATGTCGCCAACCGGCTGCCGACCACGGTCTGGGCGGGCTGCGAGCCCCCCGTCTTCGTGGACGTGCCGGACCACAGAACCGAAGTGCTCGGCCTCGAACTGGCCTGCGCGGACTACCTCGCCGATGTGCCGTGGATCCTGGTGGAGCGCGGCGGCGACATCTGCCACGAACTGGAGGAGGTCGGCCGGGAGTACGAGGCGAACGCGATCGTCGTCGGCTCCACCCACGGCATCGTCGGGCGGATCTTCGGTTCGGTGGCCGGCCGCCTCGCGCGGCGCGCCCAGCGGCCGGTCATCGTCATCCCGTAACGCCTGCGGGTCCGGCCCGTGTGTGCCGTCTGCCCGGAGCCGGTCCCGCGGGCCGTCTGCCCGGAGCCGGTCCCGGGGCCCGTCCACCCGGCCGCCCGGCACACAACACCGGCTGCCCCCGGGGCGGTTGGCGCCGGGAGCAGCCGGGAGCAGCCGGACGCGGTGGACGGCAGCCGGTCACGGCAGGCCGGGGCGTCCGTGACCGGCCGGGCGGCTACTCGACGGTGACCGACTTCGCCAGGTTGCGCGGCTTGTCGATGTCCCGGCCCAGGGACAACGCCGTGTGGTAGGCGAGCAGTTGCAGCGGGATGCCCATCAGGATCGGATCCAGCTCGTCCTCGTTCTTGGGCACCACGACCGTGTGGTCGGCCTTCGGCTGCTCCTGGTGCGCGACCGCGAGGATGCGCCCATCGCGCGCCTTGATCTCCTCCAGCGCCGCCCGGTTCTTCTCCAGCAGATCGTCGTCGGGCACGATCGCGACGGTCGGCATGGCGGGCTCGATCAGCGCGAGCGGCCCGTGCTTCAGCTCCGACGCCGGGTACGCCTCGGCGTGGATGTACGAGACCTCCTTGAGCTTCAGGGACGCCTCCCGTGCCACCGGATAGCCGCGCACCCGCCCGATGAACATCATCGACCTGGCGTCCGCGTACTCGGCGGCCAGCTTCTCGATCTCGTCCTCCCGGTCCAGGATCTCGGCGATCTGGCCCGGCAGCTTGCGCAGCCCCGCGATGATCCGCTTGCCGTCCGCCACCGAGAGGTCACGGATCCGGCCCAGGTGGAGCGCGAGCAGTGCGAAGGAGACGACCGTGTTGGTGAAGCACTTGGTCGAGACGACACAGACCTCCGGGCCCGCGTGCACATACACCCCGCCGTCGGTCTCGCGGGCGATGGCGGAGCCGACGACATTCACCACGCCCAGCACCCGGGCGCCCTTGCGCTTCAGCTCCTGCACCGCCGCCAGCACGTCGTACGTCTCACCGGACTGGGACACGGCGACATACAGCGTGTCGGGGTCCACCACCGGGTTGCGGTAGCGGAACTCGGACGCCGGCTCGGCGTCCGCGGGGATCCTGGCCAGCTCCTCGATCAGCTGGGCGCCCATCTGCCCCGCGTGGTACGAGGTGCCGCAGCCGAGGATCTTCACCCGGCGTACGCCCCGCGCGTCCCGGGCGTCCAGGTTCAGTCCGCCCAGGTGCACGGTGGAGAAACGGTCGTCGATCCGGCCGCGCAGCACCCGGTCGACCGCCTCGGCCTGCTCGGAGATCTCCTTGTGCATATACGTGTCGTGGCCGCCCATGTCGTACGACTCGGCCTCCCACTCCACGGTGGTCTGCGTCGGCGATGTGGTGGAGCCCTCGGTCGTGTACGTACGGAAGTCGTCGGCCTTGAGGGTGGCCATCTCGCCGTCGTCCAGCGTGACGACCTGGCGGGTGTGCGAGACGAGGGCCGCCACGTCGGACGCGACGAACATCTCCTTCTCGCCGACGCCCAGGACGACCGGCGAGCCGTTGCGGGCGACGACGATGCGGTCAGGGAAGTCCGCGTGCATGACCGCGACGCCGTAGGTGCCCTCGATCAGCCGCAGGGCCTCGCGGACCTTCTCCTCCAGCGTCGCCGCGGGGGAGCGGGCGATGAGGTGGGTGAGTACCTCGGTGTCGGTCTCGGAGAGGAACTCCACGCCTTCGGCGTTGAGCCGGGCGCGGAGGTCGGACGCGTTGTCGATGATGCCGTTGTGGACGACGGCGACCTTGTTCTCCGCGTCCAGGTGCGGGTGGGCGTTGTGGTCGCTGGGGGCGCCGTGGGTGGCCCAGCGGGTGTGGGCGATCCCGGTGGTGCCGGTGAACCGCTTGGGGACCCGGGCCTCCAGGTCACGCACGCGGCCCTTCGCCTTGACCATCTTCAGCGCGGCGGACTTGGGCGAGGAGATGACGATGCCGGAGGAGTCGTACCCCCGGTACTCAAGCCGCTGCAGCCCCTCCAGCAGCAGCGGTGCCACATCGCGCTTGCCGATGTACCCGACGATTCCGCACATATCGTTCCTCGGTTTCCTCTTGGTTCCTAGCCGTAGATCATGCGGCGCAGCTGCCGCAGCGAGAGCTCGGGCGGTGCCACTGCACGATGAGGCAGCTCGTCCGAGATCTGCTGGAAGATGTCCGGGTTCGTCTGTCCACGGGCCTGCAGTTCGCGGTGGCGCCTGCGGACGAACTCCTCCGTCGTCTCGTCGAAGTAGGCCAGCACATCGAGGACCACCCGGGCGGCTTCGCCGCGCTGGAGGGCGGAGCTGCGCACCAGGTGGTCGATGAGGTCGTCGTACGACGGACGGGATGCGGACACCTGTTGATATTGGAGTGGTGCGAGGTCATGCGCAATATTTCTGCCCGGTATCGGGCAGATATGGCCCGGTCGGCCGCTACGGAATCAGTTGTTCCGGCCCCATGCGCCCCCAGGAGTGGTCTATACCCTTGACCCTCCCAGGGGCGTGCGGTACCCATGGGGCACGTTCGGTTGCCCAGCACCACAGTTGCGAGACCCTCCGAAGGGAATCCGCTTGTGAGACTGCACAGAACACCCGGATCCAGGTCCCTGCACCGGTCCCTGCCCAGGTCCCTGCCCCGGTTCCTCGGTACTTTCCTGCTCGTCGCGGCCGCCGGGTTCGCCGGCACCGGAGCGGCCCCCGCCGCCGGCCCCACCGCGTCCGCCGCCCCCGCCGTCCGTCCGCTGGGCGCGATCATCCCGGCGCCCTCCTCCGTGCACCCCGGCGGCGCCCCGTACGCGATCACCGCCAGGACCCGCATCCGGGCGGACTCCGCCGAGGCGCGCCAGGCCGGCTCGTATCTGGCGGGGCTGCTCCGCCCTTCCACCGGATACCCGCTGCCGGTCACCGGCGCCGCGCACGGCGGCCGCGACGACATCACCCTGACGCTCAGCCCCCGTGAGCACGGCCTCGGCGACGAGGGGTACCGGCTGGTCAGCTCCGTACGAGGGCTCACCATCACGGCGCGGAAGTCCGCCGGGCTCTTCCACGGTGTCCAGACGCTGCGTCAGCAACTGCCGGCGGCCGTCGAGGCGCACCGGCGGCAGCCCGGACCGTGGCAGATCGCGGGCGGCACCGTCACCGACGTACCCCGGTACGCCTACCGGGGCGCCATGCTCGATGTCTCGCGCCACTTCTTCACCGTCCAGCAGGTCGAGCGGTACATCGACGAGCTGGCGCTCTACAAGATCAACAAACTGCATCTGCACCTCAGCGACGACCAGGGCTGGCGCATCGCCATCTCCACCTGGCCGAAGCTCGCCACCTACGGCGGCTCGACCGAGGTCGGCGGCGGCAAGGGCGGCTACTACACCAAGGCGGACTACCGGGAGATCGTGCGTTACGCGGCCTCGCGCCATCTCGACGTCGTCCCCGAGATCGATCTGCCCTCGCACACCAACGCGGCCCTCGCCTCCTACCCGGAGCTGAACTGCGACGGCGTCGCGCCCCCGCTCTACACCGGCACCGAGGTCGGCTTCAGCTCGCTGTGCGTGCCCAAGCCGGTGACGTACGACTTCGTGGACGACGTGGTGCGTGAACTGGCCGCGCTCACCCCCGGGCAGTATCTGCACATCGGCGGCGACGAGGCGCACTCCACCAGCCAGGCCGACTACAACGCCTTCATGGACAAGGCGAAGGCCATCGTCACCAAGCACGGCAAGAAGGTCGAGGGCTGGCACCAGATCACCGCGGCGGCCCCGGTGAAGGGCGAGATCGCCCAGTACTGGGGATATGACGCGACCGGCGCCGCCGAGCGTGCGGAGGTCGTGGCGGCGGCGAAGAAGGGCACCAAACTGGTGATCTCGCCGGCCGACCGCGCCTACCTCGACATGAAGTACACGGCCGACACCAAGCTCGGCCTGGACTGGGCCGGTCTGGTCCCGGTGCAGCGCTCGTACGACTGGAACCCGGAGACCTATCTGGCGGGCGCGCCGGCCGGTTCGGTCCTCGGGGTCGAGGCGCCGCTCTGGGCGGAGACGCTGACCACCAGCGAGGACATCGACTACATGGCCTTCCCGAGGCTGCCCGGCATCGCCGAACTGGGCTGGTCGCCGCAGTCCACCCACGACTGGGACGCCTACCGGACCCGACTCGCCGCGCAGGCGCCCCGGTGGGACGCGCTCGGGATCGGCTACTACCGGTCGCCCCAGGTGGACTGGCCCGCGGGGTAGCGGTCCCGGGGTCCCGGTGGGCCCGGCGTACGGAGAGGACCGGTCTCCGTACGCCGGGCTGTCCGGGCGACCGGCTCCGGCCGGCTGCTGGTCAGCTGACCTTCTTCGCCGTCTCTATCGCCTTGGCCAGCGCCTCCAGGGCCGGGGCGCACTTGTCGTAGGAGAAGATCGGGTCGGTCGTGGAGCGCGGGATGACCTGTCCGGCCTTGACCGCGGGCAGCTGGCCCCAGGTCGGCTTGGACTTCAGCGCGGACGGCTGGAGGGCGGAGGTCCGGTTGTCCATCATGATGATGTCGGCCGGGTACTTGTCGGCGTTCTCCCAGCTCAGGTCCTCGAACCAGCCGTCCTTGTCGACCTTGTCCGGCACGACGATGTTGACGCCGAGCTCCTTGAAGTACCGCAGGTCGGCCGAGGGCTCCGGGGTCGAGATGTAGAGCAGGTCGGCGCTGGCCGAGCCGATGAGCACCTTGATCTTCGGGTTGGCCTTCGCGGCGGAGCGCAGCCGGGCCGCCGCCTTCTCGAAGCGGGCCTTGGCGTCGGTGACCTTCTTGGCCTTCAGGTCGGCGCCGAGGGACTGGGCGAGCTCGGCGTGGCGCTGGAGCGCGGCGGGCATCGAGGTGCGGGCGACCATGAGCGCGGCGCTCGGGGCGAGCTTGAGGATCTTGGACTTGGACTCGTCGGGCACGTACCAGAGGGCGCCCTTGTCGTACATGCCGGTGATCAGCAACTGGGGGCCGAGCGCCGCGTACTTCTCGACGTTGAACTCGCCCCATACGTTGCCGAGTATCTCGACCTTGCTGATGTCGAGGTCGCCGGCCTGGACGTCGGGCTTGCCGTCCTTGGTCTTGGTCGGACCGAAGACCGCCGCGACCTCGACGCCGTAGTCGTGCAGCGCCGCCGCGGTCCCGGTGAAGGCGACGATCTTGGTGGGGGTCGAGTCGGCCTTGGCGGTGATACCGCGGTCGTCCTTGAAGGACCAGGGGCCCGAGTCCGATTTCGCAGAGCCCGAGCTCTTCGAACCGCTGCCGCCGCAGGCGCTGAGGGCGGCACCGGCACCGATGACGCCGCCTGCGGCGAGGATGCCGCGGCGGGAGAAGTGGGAGGCGCGGGCGAGGGGCATGGCTGGGCTCTGCTTTCCGTACGTGCCGGGACGGCCACTGGTGGCTCCGGATCGGGCGAATCCAGGTCGAGCGATTCCCGGTCAGGCTAGCCTAACCTCACCTTTTGCCCACCGGGTGGGGGCCGTACCTGCTGCCCGGCCCGGACACGGTGCGGGGCGGGGCGGGGTCGTACGAGAGGGGCGCGGCCGGTGTGCGGGGGAGTGGTTACGGGGGCGGTCACGGGGTCCGCTCGGCCAGCCCGGACCGCCAGGCCCAGGCGATCAGCGAACCCCGGTCCTCCAGGGCCAGTTTGGCCAGGACGTGGTTGAGGTGGGTCTTGACCGTCGCCTGGCTGACCACCATCTCCTTGGCCACCTGCCGGTTGTTGAGGCCCTGGGCCACCAGCCGTACGACGTCGACCTCGCGGCGGGTGAGGCCCTCGGCCCCGGGCGGAAGCCCGGCCGCCGCCTCCGCCGTGGGCGCGGCGGGGGCAGGCACTGCGGGCGCGGAAGCGGCCGATTCCCTTTCGTTCACGACGAGTTCGACCAGGCGGCGCTGGACCGCGGGGTCGAGCGCGGTGTGTCCGGCGGCCACATCGCGGACCGCGGCGAGCACCGCCTCGCCGGTGGCGTCCTTCGTCAGATAGCCGGAGGCGCCCGCCCGCAGCGCCGGCATCACCGCGTCGTCGTCCGCGTACGTGGTCAGGATGAGCACCCGGACCCCGATGTCCGCGGCGACGACCCGGGCCGTCACCTCGGCGCCGGTCAGCCCCGGCATCCGCAGATCGACGAGGGCGACATCGGGCCGCTCCTCCGTGGCCAGCCGCACCGCCTCGGGCCCGTCACCCGCTTCGGCGACCACCTCCATGTCGTCGGCCGACGAGAGCAGCAGCACGACCCCGTCCCGCACCACTGCCTGATCGTCCGCCACCAGCACCCGAATCGTCACCCGTCCGCCTTCCCGCCAGGGCGCGGCGTCCGGACGCCGGCCGATGTCTGCACGGCCCCATCCTGCCTGCCCGGCCCGTCGCCCACGGCCCCCGGGACCGGTACCCGCACCTCGGTCCGCCAGCCAGGACCGCCGGGCGCCGGGCCGGCGGACAGCGTCCCGCCGACGGCCTCGATCCGCTCGGCCATGCTCCGCAGCCCGGTGCCGCTGCCCTGTACGCCCGACGGTCCGCGGCCGACCGGGCGCCCGTGGTCGCGGACCTCCACCCGCAACTCCGCTTCCGTCCAGGCCAGATCCACGTCGATGACGCTCCCGGTCGCGTACCGCGCCGCGTTCGTCAGCGACTCCTGGACCGCCCGGTACACCGCATGGCCCGCGTCGGCGCCGAGCGGGTGCGGCCGGCCGGTGACCCGCAGGTGGGCGTCGCCGGGGAAACCGCCGACCAGGCCCTTGAGGTCGTCCACCCCACGGAGCGGTGCGTGGCGCAGCGCGCCGACCGCGGCGCGCGCCTCCTGGACCCCGTCCCGTGCGAGGTCCGCCGCCCGGTCGAGCGGGCCGGTCAGCGATGCGGGGGCGCCGTCCCGGTTCGCGATCGCCCGCACCGCCTGCAGCTGCACGGAGAGCCCGGCCAGGCTGTGCGCCAGTACGTCGTGCATCTCCCTGGCGATACGGCTGCGCTCCTCGACGGCCGCCGCCTCCTGGAGGGCCTGCCGGGACGCCTCCACCTCGGCCAGCAGCGCAACGGCCCGGTCCCGCTCGGTCTGGAGGGCGGTGTGCTCCACGGACCGGTCGGCGAGCAGCCAGACGCCCACCCCGGCCAGCAGCCCGGCCAGGCTGGCGGTGATCACCATGATCGTGATCCCGTACACGGCCGACACCACCGCGACGCCGGTCGTCCGCATGGGCCCCGCGGGCAGCCGCAGAACGAGGACGGCGACGCCCGCGAGCACCGGTACGGAGCCGAGCCCGGTCGGCACGAGGAGCGAGATCGCGAGACCGGCACCGATGGTGACCGTCGCGCCCACGGCGCCCAGGACGGACGGCAGCATCCGCCGGCCCAGCAGCATCCCCAGCTCAGCGAGGACTCCCAGCGCACCGACGACGATCCTGAGGGACGTTCCGTGGGCCGCGAGCACGGTGACCGCCATACAGGCCACCATGGCCGCCGCGCCCCTGAAAGAGCCCCGGTCCAGCGGTTTCCAGCCCGGTGCTTCCCAGACCGGCGTGCTCCAGTCCACCGGGTTCCTCCACCAGCGCCCGTTCATCCCCGCACTCCGTTCTCCGCCGGCCGGTCCGTTCCGGTCCGCCCCGGTCAGACGTAGGTGCCGGGGCGCGGCGCCGGTGCGGCGGACGGCGACTCGGCGTGGGTGGCGTGGTTGTTGCGGGCCATCAGGAGCCCGCCCCGGGCGACGATCGTACCGATCCGTACGACGACCTCGCCGAACGCCATCAGGACGAGGGCCACCACCCAGGCCTGGCCGCTGGTGATGTCATGGGCGACGGAGAAGTGCGCGAGATGGGTCTGGCCGGAGGGGTGGCTCGACCAGATGGCGAAGCCGAGCCGGAAGCCCATGCAGATCACCCAGAGCGCCGCGGCGCTCGCGGTGGCCCTGATGCGCACGTGACCTTCCGCGTAGCGGACGCGGGTCAGCAGGCCGGAGACGAGGCCGAAGACGATTCCCACGCCGGCGAACCCCGCGATCAGCGGCAGGTCGTTCCCCGCGGTCGGGAAGGCGTCCAGGTAGTTGAAGCCGGTCCAGGTGATGATGCCGAGGGGCAGCAGGACGGTGCGGGCGGTGAGCCGCTCCTCCTTGAGCTGCCGGAAGACGATGAGGAGGAGGGCGATGTCGATGATCCAGTCGGTGAGCGTCATGGCTTCGACTATTCGCTCCGGCGCCCCGGATTCCCTCAACCTACGGGTGGAACGCGGGTGGAACCCGGGTGCAGCCGGACCTCCACCCGGGGCGTGAGGCCGCAGGTGGAGCCCGCCCCGTCCGGAGACCTCCCGGTGGCGCCCTGCCGGCCCGGAGCCCGGCCCGTCCGGCGCCCTGCCGGTCCGGATGCGGCCCGCCCGCACCGGCAGAAGGACCCCGTAGCGGACCGCACCGGCAGGAGCACCCCGTAGCGGACCGATCCCGGAGGGCGGACCCCGTAACGGACCGCACCCGGCGGGCGGACCCCGTAACGGCTACAGCACCTTCGCCAGGAAGGTCCGGACCCGCTCGTTCTCGTTCGTGTCGGAGAAGAACTCGTCGGGCGGCAGATCCGCGGCGATCCGGCCGCCGTCGATGAAGACGACCCGGTCGGCCACCTTGCGGGCGAAGCCCATCTCGTGTGTGACCACGACCATGGTCATGCCCTCCTTGGCCAGCCCGGTCATGACGTCCAGGACGTCCTGGACGACCTCCGGGTCCAGCGCGGACGTCGGCTCGTCGAACAGCATCAGCTCGGGGTCCATGGCCACCGCCCGTGCGATGGCGACCCGCTGCTTCTGCCCGCCGGAGAGCCGGTTCGGGTAGACGTCGGCACGCCCGAGCATGCCGACCCGGTCCAGCAGGGCGCGGCCCTTGGTCTCGGCCTCCTCGCGCGTCCTGCCGAGCACGTTCATCTGCGGCAGCACCACATTGCGCAGCGCCGTCATGTGCGGGAAGAGGTTGAACTGCTGGAAGACCATGCCCATCCGGGCACGCAGCCGGTCCAGGTTGGACTCGGTGGCGCTGAGTTCGTCGCCCGAGAACACGACGCGTCCCGATGTCGGGGTCTCCAGCAGGTTGAGACAGCGCAGGAACGTCGACTTGCCGCCGCCGCTGGGCCCGATGACCGCCACCACCTGTCCGGGCTCGACGGTGAAGTCGATGCCGCGCAGGACCTCGTGGTCGCCGAACGACTTGGTGACGCCCTGGGTTTCGAGGAGTGCCATCAGACGTACACCGCCATCTTCTTCTCTATCGCATGGGTCGCGAAACCGATGATGTTGGTGAGGATGTAGTAGAGGAGGCCGATGAAGAGATAGACGGTCAGGGCGTCGAACGTCCTGGATATGACCGTCTGGCCCACCAGGAACAGCTCGCTGATCGTGACGAACGAGACCAGCGTGGAGTTCTTCGTCAGCGAGACGAACTCGTTGCCCAGCGGCGGCAGCATCCGCAGGAACGCCTGCGGTACGACGACATGGCGCATGGCCGACGCATGGGACATCCCGCAGGACCTGGCCGCCTCGATCTGCCCCCGGTCCACCGACTGCACGGCGCCCCGGAAGATCTCGGTGACGTACGAGCCGCTGTACAGGCCGAGCGAGAGCACCCCCGCGACCATGGGCGGCAGTTGCAGCCCGAGCTGGGGCAGACCGAAGTAGATCAGGAAGAGCTGGACGACGAAGGGGGTGCCGCGGATCACGGAGACATAGGCGTTGCCCAGCCAGCGCACCGGCGCGATCCCGCTGAGCCTGGCGAAGCCGCCCACCATGCCGAACAGCAGGCTCAGGCAGAGCGACATGAGGATGACCTCGATGCTCACCAGCAGGCCGTGCCATATCTGGCCCCAGGAGTCGATGATCGTCTGCGGGTTGAGCAGCGCGTGCTTCTTCTTGGCCTTGGCCTGGGCCGCGGCCCCGAACCACTTGTGGGTCAGCTTCCCGTAGGAGCCGTCGCTCTTCATCGCCTTCAGCGCGCCGTTGAACGCGGCGGTCACCGCTGTGTCCGCCTTCGGGAAGGCGTAGCCGTAGTCCTCGCCCGTCAGACGCTTGCCGACCTGCTTGAGGCCGCCCTGCTGGGAGGCGAAGTACTGGCCGGCCGGGGCTCCGGTGACGACGGCCGCGGCCTGGCCCAGCTTCACGGACGAGAACATCTGCTGGTTGGTCTGCACCGTGACCAGCTTGGCCCGCGGCTGGTTCTCCTTGAGCCACTCCACGGACTTGGTGCCGACCTGGACCGCGACCCGCTTGCCCGCGAGGTCGTCCAGGGAGTGGACCGTGTCGTCCTTGTCGGCGGTGAACATCGCGAGCCCGCCCGGGTAGTACACGTCCGAGAAGTCGATGACCTTGGAGCGCTCCTTGTTGATGTAGATCCCGGAGGCCCCGACGTCGATCTGGTGGGCCTGGAGCGCCGGGACGATGTTCCCGAACGGCATCTGCGTGAAGCTGACCTTCTTGATGCCCGCACGCTTGGCGAGCGCCCTGACCAGCTCGATGTCGAAGCCGACCCGGCCGCCCTTGGCGTCGGTGAACTCGAAGGGCGGGAAGGTGGCGTCGGTGCCCACCCGCAGGGTGGCCCGCCCCGAGCGCAGCTGTTCCAGCTTCTGGGACCCCTTGTCCGCCTGCTGAGCGGCGGAGGCGGGTGAGGCCGCGGCCAGCAGAAGGAAGGACGAGAGGAGCCCGGCCAGCACGGCTGCGCCCCTTCGCCCGACGGGTGCTCTTACCATGTTCCACTCCATTCGGGCCTTGCGTTTGTACGAGTTCAGGTGACGGGGCTGTGGCGGCGTAACACCTGGCGCCCGGCGCACCCCTCGTAGCGGGCGGCCCGTGGGCGGTCCCGGGCCGTCACGTCGGCGGCTCATCGAGTCGGCCGATGTCCTGCGCGGCGGCGTGCGTGAGGGTGAGCAGCGCCTGGTGGTTGCGGCGGCCCCGGAACTCAGGGGCCATGGTGGAGACCGTTCCGGTGAGCCGGCCCTCCGGGTCGAGGACCGGGACGCTGACGCCCCAGACGCCCTCGTCGACGGCCCCGGTGCTCATGGCGTACCCGCGGTCGCGGATGCGGTGGAGGTCGGCGGCCAGCGCCTCGGCCTCGGCCGGGCCCAGCCCGTGCGCGGCGCAGACCTCGCTCACGCGTGCGGCCGGGAGGTGGGCCAGGAGCGCCTGTGCGCTCGCCCCGAAGGTGAGCGGCTGGCCGAGCCCCGGTGAGAAGCTGCACTTGATCACGCGTGATCCCTCGGCGGCCTCGACGCACAGGACGTGCTGGCCGCTGGGTATCAGGAAGGCCGCCAGCTCCTCGGTGTCGGCCGCCAGCCGCTCCAGCCGGCGCTTCACGCCCCCGCCGCTGAGCATCTCGCGCCGGTAGTTCACCGCCATCTGCACGGCGAGCGACCCCGCGCAGTACCGGCCGCGCGTCCGCGTCGGGCTGACGAGCCCCAGCCTGGTCAGGTCGCCCAGGTGGCGGTAGACCGCACTGACGGGGATGCCGGTGCGGCGGGAGAGGTCCTGAGCGGTCACAGACGCCTGCTCGGCGAGCACGGCCAGGATGGCACCGGTTCTGTGGGCGGGACCCGGAGCGGTCTTTCCGGTAATCACCCGGCAGACCTTAGGGAACAAATCCAGCCACGACGAGACCGTTGTCTCACCCACTGGGAAGTTGGCTATCAGTCAGTGGGAGATGTGCGATGTGACGGAGTTGGTGACTGCTTTTGTGAATTATCCGTATCTATAGGGATATTCCTTGTTGAGGTCTGTCCGGTTGATGCGCTCTGGGGTCCGGAGGGGAACCTGTCGCACGAGGCTGGAAGACGGCCAAAAATACGGCCTTGACCTCAATCAATCTTGAGGTTCTACGGTGACCGCGTTCCGTCGATGACGACACGGAGGGGTACGTGGGCATGACATTGAGGGAGTACGCGCAAGAGGAGCTGGCTGCTCAACCCATCGGCGCATGGACCGGCGAAGCGTCCCGGCTGGTGGTCGGAGCCATCCGTGCGCAGTTGGCGGTGGAGGGCCTTACGCAGCCGCACTGGTGGACGCTCAACCACGTCGCCGGAGCGCCTGGCACGTGGACTCGCGCAGCTTTGATCGAGCGGCTGGCGAAGTGGGACGACCTCGGGATCGACTTCAACGGTGTCTTCGACGACCTGATCGCCCGTGGCTGGCTGACGGAGGAAGCAGGGTTCATGAAGTTGACCGAGGCGGGGGAGGACGGGCGCGTCCGGGCCACGGAGCGCAGCCTGCGCGTGCACCGGCAGGTTCACGAAGACATTGACACGGCCGACTTCGTGACCACGATCAACGTCCTGCGCCGGATGGTCGCGAACCTGGGTGGTGAGGGCAACCTGCCCGACTGACGGGGTGCCCAGGCGGCTTGACTACGAGTCCGTCGCTCCGGCGAGGTGTGTACTGGTGGGGCGCACGTGCTCCGGGAACGAGAACGGGCAAACCGCCTACCGTCACGCGGTGCTGGTCGTCGTCAATCGCGGCCTCCCCGTCGTCGCCATCGACGGCGGGGAGGGCACGCGTGTCGCGGTAGTGCTCAGGTCAGTGCCGGCTCGACCGGGTCAGTTCTGAGCGGCGTTGTTGTACCCCACCAGATTGACGGTCCCTGAGGGCACGCCCACGTGAGCTGCGGCCTGTGCGGCCCTCCAAGATGGTGACGGCGTGGGAGCCGCCGATGGAGGTGGATCGGATCCGCCATCGCCGGAGCGCAGACGGCGACCTCTGGACCGTAGTCGGAGGGCCGGGCATATTCGCCGTTAAGGCGTGTTTCAGTTGGCGAGTGCGCTGTAGTTGACGAGGCTGGTGGCGATAGCGGTGAAGTGACCATGTAGGACACGCTCCAACTAACTCCACTGGCCAGCAGGCTGTGGATCATATGCGCCAAGCGCCAAATGGAGACGCATTCCGCATCGCGGTGTCGTGCACCCCTGAACTGCAGCGGCCGCCCCTCGGTTGCCTTCCGTCACAACAGTAATTCTGGCCATTGCGTAGATATCTCCGCCGGGAACTTTCGTATGCTGATAGACCAATGGGGCCAAGTCACCCGGTCGAAGGACAAAAATGATCCCCGTTGCACAATCGAGGGCGCATAGATACGGCATCACAGTGCTGGCGCTGCTCGTACTGGCGTCAGTCGCCATGCCAACGTCTTGGGCGCGAGCCGACACAAGTAGAAGACCTGCCGTTCAAAACCGCGTGCTACCCCTGATGTCTCCAGCTCAGATACGGAAGCTGATGGCTGATCCAGCTCGTGTGAATGCCATACGCGAGCTGTCCGTGGGGCAGGGAGGGACGCTCCCGCGTGAGGTTGTCGGCCCCACCGCCGACTACGCTCAGCGGTCTACCCACGCAGCAGCCCAGTACGTGCCAGGTAAGCCTGTCATCCGGCCAACTGCCGTAGGAGCCATCAGCTACCCAGAACCTTCACACACTATGACGTGGAAGGAGTGCGCTGACGGACTCGGAACAACAAATGCCGTCTACATAAAATCGCGCTTTGCCGTCTGCTCTGGTGCGTCGTTCTTCCAGACATGGACTGTCAACGGGCGTCCCAGCGGGGAAAGCGCATTCAATATTCGGGTCGTCGGCACAATCCCGCTTAACAGCCGCACCATCACGTACACCTACTACTACACCGAGTTCCAGATGACAGGTACCACCGGAGCGCCGGCCATGGGTGTAACCACCTCAGGCACGATTCCCTTCATGTATCCGTCGACAGCCAAGTCCAAGCAAGCTGGCACCGCGCTACCCACTACCAAAACCTTCACCCAGCTCAAGACGGCAGGCACCTTCGCGCAGACACAGAACGCCGCTGCGGGCCAGGGCACTTCCGGCAGCACCGACGCGATCTTCGGCGTATATCAGCCCAAGGTGAACCTCACCCCTCCAGCCGGCTACACCATGGAGGGTGCTCGGGAGGGAAGCCCCTTCATGTTCGCTCCCCGCTGGGACAAGGCGTCCTACCTCAACTCTTCCACCACCGGCGCTGCAGTCTTCAGCCTCCTCACGCCTATGCGCTACAGCAAGGCAGCTGGAGCCCCTGAGCGCGCCGTCGCACTCCACATAGAGAAGGCATTCAAGACGCCGAACCTCACCAAGCCGCCCAGCTCCACCAAGAAGGTCCCTGGGAAGACAACCGACGCCCCACTTACGCGCCTATATACTGATACGAAACGCCGTGAAGCCAACCGCTCTGAAGCCATCAAGGCGTGCAAGAAGTACTTCGGAGCCGACTACCCCACCGGTGGTAACGACTGCGACGAATACCCCTTTGCAACTACGTACGAGGGGGCCGCAGGCGCTCTCTACGATCCACACCAACTCACAAACAACTTCAGCGTTATGCCGCTGAATGCTACGCAGAACCAGGCTGCTGGGATCCTCTTAGGCCAGTTCCTCACCAAGGTCCGCCTCATCGACGGCCCCGATGACGGGTTTCTCGTGCAGATCACACCCTGATGCTGCGGCCCAGCGATCATCGCGCAGGCCATAGCTGAACGAGGTATTTTTCCACTCCATGAGGCACGCCCTCCTGGGCGCGACGAGCCACTTCGTCGCGCCCAGCGGCGTACATGCGCGCGCTCCACACCAAAGGTTCGGCCGCCAAGTCAAGAATGTAGGGCATTGGGCCGCCCGCCACCGCCCAGACCCGCACCTTCCCAGACTGGTACGAGACCTCAAATTCGCTCGAAATATCCCAACCCAAGGACAACGTGGGGCAGTTGTCCCATACCTCGACAATCAAATCTGCCGTGTGCGTATGTCCCGCGCTCCGTACATCAATGCGCCCAGGTGAAGCAGAAACAAAATCAACCGACTCAAACCCTTCCGGCCACTGCACAGGAACGGCTGTATCGTCGGCATCCTGCAAACAGAACCCGTAGAAGTCGACCATAACTGGAACTTCATGACGGGTCAGGCGGTGCGCCATTTATGAACCTCCATATTCTCTGAATATAAAGTGCCCTGGCTCGCTGTAACTTCCCCATGCGAAAGGCGCCCCGGGCGACGAGAAGCCGTCATATCTGGTTCTCGGCAGCGCCCCCGGGCTCCGCTCCTGAGGGGGTCAACCCAACTGCGGAGCAAGGGCAATCAAGGGCATGGTGGGCAGGTGAGGCTGTCATGAGGTGACCGTAGCCGGTGTCGCGCTCCTCCAGCGCGGTCCACAAGTTTCGGGTTGCCTTCGTGGACCGCGTCGCCCGCCACCCACATGGCCTGGTGGTCGACAACCGGAAAGGGAGTGACTGACCTCGGGCTTTCTGCGACTGGGTGTCCGATACATGATCGGAAACGCGAAGAACGCTCCTGACCTGCAACGATAGGGCTTGTCTAGAGTCCAGGGCGTCGCATGTAAGAAGCACTCATCAGGTAAAGCAGCGTATCGGTTTCTATCCACATGTCCGCATCAAGGGCGGTGGCCGGTCGGTGGCTCCCGGGCCGGAGGAGCGCTGCTGGTCGAGACCGTCCGCAAGAGCGGCCGGGACACCGCGATATCGGCGGCGCTCTCGCCGTGGTGGCGTCTCCGGGCGTTGCATGATCCGGGCAGGATCCTGCTGAACGTGGCCCTGACGGTCGCACTGGGCGGGGACTGCCTCGCGGATGTCGGGATGCTGCCGGCCGTGTTCGGGCCGGTGGACTCCGATCCGACCGTCTCCCGGCTCATCGACAAGCTCGCCGCGGGCGGACCGAAAACTCTGACGGCGATCAGGGCGACGGACGGGCGACGGATGTCTCGGCCTGCTTCATCGTCCAGGCTGGCCTCTTGGTGAGGTCCCTTGGGGCCGCGGGTGGGGATAGCGGCTCAGGGCGCGGGTTGGCGGGCCGTCATCGCCACGGCGATCACGGCCAGCAGACCACCGACGCTGCCGACCATGAGCACCCCGCCCCAGAACGCACCGTCCGACGTCACTTTCCAGCCGTCCGTCCGCCGTGCGCGCCGATCCGGGCGGCGGGCGTGACGGCTCATGTGCGGTGCTCCTGCTCCTGGTGACGCCGGAGCAGCACACTGGAGTCGGTCTCCGCGCTGCCGTCGAACCGCGCGCGGGCGCGGTCACGTTGCCCGGCGAGATCCGCGCAGGTCTCGCAACCCGGTACGGGGAGCGGCGGGCGGCCCACGTCGAAACGGGGCAGGGCCGACGCGTCCCGGGTGCGGTCGTTGGCGGCCCGCACCCCGGCGCTGATCCGTTCCGCCGGGGTGGCCGGACGGATGTGCTCCGGGTCGGCCTGCCACACGGGTCCGCCGCCCAGGGGGCGCAGTGTCGCGTACGCCACGTTCTCCCGGAACTCCCCGACCCGCCCTGTCGCCGGGTCGTAGACGAGCGCCCCGCGCGCCGGAGGCGTCACCCCTGCCGCCTCGTCCGCCTGCCGTGCCATATGTCACTCCGTAGGCTATTTCTGCTGATTTGTTCGTTTGCGCTCGCGTGGCCTGGTCCGCCAACTACTGTGCGTAGGGAAAGCGTTGCCCGCTGGAGTGAGCGGACGCAATGCTGATCGCGTGCCACTGGGCAACTGTCACGAAGCGCGGAGGGGGACGGCGTGAATCGACGGAACGCGGCGGGGGGTACGGCCGCGACCACGGCGGCAGTCTTCGGTGAGGTGCTCAAACACTTCCGCGAGGCGGCGGGGCTCACGCAGGAGGGGCTGGCGCGCGAGATCCCGTGCGACCGTTCGCACGTGGCACGCGTGGAGGCGGGCACGCGGGTGCCGCAGCGGGATTTCGCGGAGAAGTGCGACCGGCGACTCAACACCGGCGGGGTGTTGTCCCGCATGTGGGAACGGATCGACTGGTACGCGGAGGTGGAGCATCCGGACTGGTTCCAGCGCAGGGCTGACATGGATGCCGAGCTGGTCTCGCTGCACGCCTACCAAACTCAGGTCATGCCGGGCCTGTTGCAGACCGAGGAGTACGCCAGGGCGCTGTATTGCCGTCGAGTCGCGGACACCGAGGAAGTCGAGAAGCTTGTGAAGGCACGAATGAGCAGGCAGGCGCGTTTCCTTGCTCCGGACGCGCCTTTGTACGTCGCCGCGCTCGATGAGAGCTGCCTACGTAACGTGATGGGAAATACAGCCGTCATGCGTGATCAATGCGCTCACCTCCTGGGAGTCGGACGGCACCCCACTATCCGCATCCAGATTGTTCCGGCCGGCGTGCCGGAACTCGGGCGGCCCGACACCTCCATGTCCTTGATCAGGCTTTCCGACGGGCACGAGTGGGTCTACTCGGAATCCCTGGACCGGGGCCATTTCACCGACGATCCGGCCGTCTTCGCGCGGCACAGGCAGACCTATGATGTGCTCAGGGCAGACATCTTGTCGGCTCAGGAGTCCGCTGCTCTGATCAGTGAAGTGATGGAAGGGTACGGGAGCCATGAACAGGCACGACCTCAGCGCGGCGACGTGGGTGAAGAGCAGCTACAGCGGCGCCAACGGCGGCGACTGCGTAGAGGTGGCCCCCGGATTCGCCCGCGTCGTCCCCGTCCGGGACAGTAAGCGCCCGGACGGCCCGGTCATGGTCTTCGAGCGGGCGGCCTGGGCGGTGTTCGTCTCAACATGGAGCGGCTGATGTGGGTCAAGAGCAGCTACAGCGACAACAACGGCGGCGACTGCGTAGAGGTGGCCCCCGGATTCCCCGGCGTCATCCCCGTCCGGGACAGTAAGAACCCGGACGGCCCGGCGCTGGTGCTTGGGCAGCGCGCCTGGGCCACGTTCGTATCAGGCGTCCAGTGCGGTGAGTTGAAGCACTGACCTTCACGTCTGTGTGCCCCGCCCATCGGCGGAGCCCCGTACGAACAGGGCGGCGACCACCGCGGCGGCCACGAAACCTGCTGCCCCCACCGACACCGCGGTGTGCAGGCCGCCCAGGAAATCTCCCGCGACCAGCGTGCCGAAGACCGCGACGCCGATGGCGCTGCCGAGCTGGCGTGCGGCGTTGAAGGCCGCGGCCGCAGCCCCGCCGCGGCTGTCGGGAACGGTCTCCATCACCGCCGCAGTGGAGGCCGGCATGGTGAACGCGGTGCCGAATCCCGCGGCAGCCATCGGGGCGACCAGCGCCGGGTACGACGTCTGCGGACCGGCGACAAGCCAGCCTGCCAGGCCCGCGGCTCCCGCCGTCAGACCCGCCACCATGGGCAGCCGCGGCCCGGTGCGTGCCGTGATCCGTCCCGCCACAGCGGAGGAGAGGGCGACGACCCCCACCAGCGGCAGCAGCGCGAACCCGGTGCGCAGGGCGCTGTAGTGATGCATCCGCTGGAAGTACAGCGGGGCGAGGAACAGCAGCCCGTAGAAACCGATGTTGAGCAGCACGCCGATGGCCACCGACGCGCTGAAGTCCCTGCTACGGAAGAGCGAGAGGGGCAGCATCGGCGCGATGGAACGCCGCTCCAGCAGGACGAAGGCCAGGCCGCCCGCGAGGGACGCCGCGAAGGCGCCGAGGACGACGGGGTGCGTCCAGTGCAGCGCCCCCGCCTCGATGAGCCCGCCGGTGAGGCAGGCCAGCCCCACGGCCATCGCGGCCTGCGCCAGTACGTCCAGTCCCGGCCGGGCGGCGGAGCGGGCGGTCCGGGTGTGCGTGGACGGTACGTACCGCACGGTCAGGGCGAGCGCGACCGCCCCGACGACGATGTTGACGAGGAAGATGGACCGCCAGCCGAACCCGGCGACGAGGACACCGCCGACGACAGGCCCGGCCCCCGCGGCGAGACCGGAGACCGCAGCCCAGACGCCGAAAGCTCGTGCGCGTGCGGCCTTGTCCGGATAGGCGGACTTCAGCAGCGCCAGCGAAGCCGGGACCATCAGCGCCGCTCCGATGCCCTGCACCAGCCGCGCAAGGATGAGCCCCGACGCGGTGGGAGCGGCGCCGCAGCCCGCGGAGGCGAGTGTGAAGACCAGCAGTCCGACCAGGACGACCGACCTGCCGCCGAGCTTGTCACCCAGCCCGCCGCAGAACAGCAGCAGCCCGGCGAACACCACGCTGTAGCCGTCCACCACCCACTGCAGCCCGGTCACCGAGGTGTGCAGGGCGGTGCCGATGACCGGTACGGCCACGGAGACCACCGTGACATCCAGGATGACCATGAAGTAGCCGAGGCAGATGGCCACGAGGGGCAGTGCCGCGTGCCGCGCTCTGCCCGCCGGCTCATCCGCCGGCCGATCGTTTGTCGCCATACGGCCAGTGTGGTGCCGGATCATTACGCCCATGGGCGAAACGTCCTCGACATACCCTGGACGACATGGACAAGGCCCGTACCGAAACAGATGTGGCGCATGTCGCGGCGGCGATCGGCGACCCCTCCCGGGCCAAGGTGCTGATGGCCCTCGCGAGTGGCGGCGCTCTTCCGGCCAGTGCGCTCGCAGCCGAGGCCGGGGTCAGCAATTCCACCATCAGCCGCCATCTCGCCAGGCTCCGCGAGGCCCGGCTGCTGACCGTCGAGCTGGACGGACGCCACCGCTACTACCGGCTGGCCACCACCGATGTCGCCCGTGCACTCGAACAACTCGCCCGCCTGGCACGCCCGTTGCCACCGAACTCGCTCAGCGCGGACACTCGGGCGAAGGCATTGCTGCGCGCCCGGCTCTGCTACGACCACCTGGCCGGACGCCTCGGAGTCGCCCTGATGGACGCCCTGCTGGAGCAGGCCGTTCTCACCGCCGATGAGACACAGCGCGGTGATGGTTCCACGGACGTCAGCTATCTGCTCACGCCCCGAGGCCGACGGGAACTCGGCATCGTCGGCGTCGACGTGGATGCCCTGCCCCGGCGGCGCGCCACGGTCCGCTACTGCGTCGACTGGTCCGAACAGCGCCACCACCTGGCAGGGGCACTCGGTGCCGCGATCACCGGCCGCCTGTTGGCGCTCGACTGGCTCCGCCGTGGAAAGTACCGCCGCGTCGTCCGTCTCACCGACACGGGCCGGGAGCGGCTGGAGACGGCGTTCGGTGTGCGGGTCGACCAGGTCGGGTGACCGGCCTCCCCGGCACACCGGCCGCACCACAGGACCCCGTCACGAGCCCGAGGGCAGCCCCAACTCCCGTGCGATCAGCATCCGCTGGACCTCGCTCGTGCCCTCGCCGATCTCCAGGATCTTGGAGTCGCGCCACATCCGGGCCACCGGGTACTCGTTCATGAAGCCGTACCCGCCGTGGATCTGGGTCGCCTCGCGGGCGTTGTCCACCGCCACCGTCGAGGAGTACAGCTTCGCCAGCGCCGCCTCCTTCTTGAACGGGTCGCCGCTCACCAGCCGCGAGGCCGCGTCGCGCCACGAGACGCGGGCCGTGTGGGCCTTCATCTCCATGTCCGCGATCTTGAACTGGATGGCCTGGTTGTCGCCGATCGGGCGGCCGAAGGCGTGGCGCTGCTTCGCGTACGCCACCGACTCGTCCACGCAGCCCTGCGCGAGGCCCGTCGCCAGGGCGGAGATCGCCACCCGGCCCTCGTCGAGGATGCGCAGGAACTGGGCGTAACCGCGGCCCTCCTCACCGAGCAGGTTCGCCGCGGGGACCCGTACGTCCGAGAAGGACAGCTCACGGGTGTCCGATGCGTTCCAGCCGACCTTGGAGTACGGGGCCGCCACCGTGAAACCGGGGGTGCCCGAGGGGACGATGATCGCGGAGATGCGCGGGCGGCCGTCCGGCTTGCGGCCGGTGACCGCGGTGACCGTGACCAGGCCCGTGATGTCCGTACCGGAGTTGGTGATGAAGCACTTGGAGCCGTTGATCACCCAGTCGTCTCCGTCGCGCACCGCCGTGGTGCGGGTGCCGCCCGCGTCCGAGCCGCACTCCGGCTCGGTCAGGCCGAAGGCGCCCAGGATCTCGCCCGAGCACATCCGGGGCAGCCACTCACGCTTCTGCTCGTCGGTGCCGAAGAGGAAGACCGGCATCGCGCCCAACGAGACGCCTGCCTCCAGGGTGATCGCCACCGACGAGTCGACGCGGGCCAGCTCCTCAAGGGCGATGCCCAGGGCGAGGTAGTCGCCGCCCATCCCGCCGTACTCCTCCGGGAACGGCAGCCCGAACAGGCCCATCCGGCCCATCTCGCGGACGATCTCGTACGGGAACTCGTGGCGCTCGTAGAAGTCGCCGATCTTGGGGGCGATCACATCGTGCGCGAACGCCTCGACCGTGCGGCGGAGTTCTTCGTGTTCGGTGCTGAGTCGGTGGTCCATCGTTACTGCTCCTGGTGGGAGAGGGCGCGTACGGTGCGGGACGGGCTGGGTCGGCCCAGTTGTCCGGCCATCCACACGCTGGTGGCGGTGAGGCGGCCGAGGTCGACACCGGTCTCGATGCCGAGTCCTTCGAGCATCCAGACGAGGTCTTCGGTGGCGAGATTGCCGGTGGCGGACTTCGCGTACGGGCAGCCGCCGAGGCCGCCCGCCGACGCGTCCACCGTGGTCACGCCGTACTGGAGCGCGGCCAGCGTGTTGGAGAGCGCCTGGCCGTAGGTGTCGTGGAAGTGCACGGCGAGCGCGTCGGTGCCGACGCCCGCCTCGTTGAGGCCGGTGAGCAGGGCCCGTACGTGGCCTGGTGTCGCCACTCCGATGGTGTCGCCGAGGCTCAGTTCGTCGCAGCCGAGGTCCCGCAGCCGCCGGGTGACCGCGACCACCCGGTCGACCGGGACCGGGCCCTCCCAGGGGTCGCCGAAGCACATCGAGAGATAGCCGCGCACCTGGAGCCCGGCGTCGCGGGCCTTCGCGACGACCGGTTCGAACATGGCGAGCGACTCGTCCACCGTGCGGTTCAGATTGGCCTTGGCGAAGGACTCGGTGGCGCTGCCGAAGACCGCGATCCGCCGGGCGCCCAGCTCCAGGGCGCGGTCCAGGCCCCGGCTGTTGGGCACCAGGACCGGCAGGTCCACCCCCGGGATGTCGTCGAGCTGTGGGAACAGCTGCCCGGCGTCGGCCAGTTGGGGCACCCACTTCGGGTGGACGAAGCTGGTGGCCTCGATGGTCGTCAGGCCCGCCGCCGCCAGGCGGTGGATGAACTCCGCCTTCACCTCGGTCGGTACGACCGTCTTCTCGTTCTGCAGCCCGTCGCGCGCACCGACCTCGTGGATACGGACCCGGGGCGGCAGCCCCTCCGCCGGTACGGGCATGGGCAGACCGTCGGTCATGACTCCTCCTGCGGGATTCCGGCCGGGGCGCCGGTCGGGTCGCCGGTCTGGTCGCCGACCGGGATGCTGCCCGGGAGGACATCGGCCGGGGCCGCGGTCGGGACGTCGGCGGGGGTCCCCGCCGGGACATCTGCCGGACTCGCGGCCGGGACGTCCAGGGCGTCGGCCGGTGTCACGACCACCAGCACCTGGTCCATCGCGACCGTCGTGCCGGGGGCGACGTCCAGCTCCGTGACGGTGCCCGCGTGCGGTGCGGTGATCAGGTGCTCCATCTTCATCGCCTCGACCACCAACAGGCCCTGACCGGCTACTACTTCGTCCCCGGTGGCGACCTTGACCAGGGTGACAGTGCCCGGCATCGGCGCGGTGAGCGAACCGGCCCCGCCCCGCCCGGCCGCCGCGTCCAGCGTGGTCTGTACGGGGTCGTGGTCCTGGACGTGCCAGGCGTCGCCGTCCCGGCCGAGCCAGTCCCCGGCGCGGTGGAAGGTGTGCACGGTCCCGTCGACCGTGACCGACACCGTGTCCGGCGTGACCCGGCCCGAGCCACCGGCCCGTACCGCCTCGTGCCCGGGGATCTGGAGCCACTGCGCCACCGGCAGCGGGTCGCCGCCCAGCCGCCAGCCGCTCGGCACCGAGAACGGGTCGGTCCAGCCGGAGGCGTCCGGCCCGGGGGCCAGCCGGGCGGCCCTTACCGCGGCCGCCGCCGTGTACACCTCGGGCGGCACGGTGTCCGGCACCAGACCGTCCGCCTCCCGCTCCACCAGACCGGTGTCCAGCTCGCCCGCCACCACCGCCGGATGGGCGAGCAGTCGCCGCAGGAAGCCCGCGTTGGTCGGGACGCCCAGCGTGACCGTGCCGGCCAGCGCCGCCCGCAGCCTGCGCAGCGCGGTGGGGCGGTCGGGGCCGTACGCGATGACCTTCGACAGCATCGGGTCGTAGCGGCTGCCGACCTCCACCCCTTCGCTGAGGCCCGAGTCGGTCCGTACGCCATGGCCCTGCGGCTCGCGCAGCGCCAGCACCGTGCCGCCGGACGGCAGGAAGCCGCGGGCCGGGTCCTCAGCGCAGAGCCGCGCCTCGATGGCGTGCCCGGTGAGCGTGATGTCCTTCTGCCCGTATGGCAGTTGCTCTCCGGCGGCGACCCGCAGCTGCCACTCCACCAGGTCGATACCGGTGATCAGCTCGGTCACCGGGTGCTCGACCTGGAGACGGGTGTTCATCTCCATGAAGTAGTACGAGGAGGGGTCGTTGCCGGGGACGATGAACTCCACCGTGCCCGCGCCCGTGTACCCGCAGCTGCGCGCGGCCTGGACCGCCGCCTCGCCCATCGCGGACCGGGTTGCCTCGTCCAGCAGGACCGACGGCGCCTCCTCGATGATCTTCTGGTGGCGGCGCTGGAGGGAGCACTCGCGCTCACCGAGGTGCACGACGTTCCCGTGGGCGTCCGCGAGTACCTGGATCTCGATGTGGCGCGGACGGTCGATCCACCGCTCCACCAGCAGGGTGTCGTCGCCGAACGAGGACCGGGCCTCGCGCCGGGCCGATGCGATCTCGTCGGCGAGCAGCGCCTCGTCGCGTACCAGGTGCATGCCCTTGCCGCCGCCGCCCGCCGACGGCTTCAGCAGCACCGGCATCCCGATCTCCCGTGCGGAAGCGGCCAGTTCGGCGTCCGAGAGGCCGCTGCCCGACGAGCCGGGGACCACCGGGACCCCTGCCGCCCGCACCGTCGCCTTGGCCCGGATCTTGTCGCCCATCAGGGAGATCGCGGAGGCGGGCGGCCCGATGAAGACCAGGCCCGCATCGGCGCACGCCTGCGCGAACTCCGCGTTCTCGGCAAGGAATCCGTACCCGGGATGGACCGCCTGCGCGCCGGAGCGCGCCGCCGCGTCCAGCAGCCGCTCCACCGAGAGATAGCTCTCGGCTGCGGGCGCCGGACCGAGCCGGACCGCGGTGTCCGCCTCCCGTACGTGCCGGGCGTCGGCGTCCGCGTCGCTGTAGACGGCGACCGAGCGGATGCCCAGCTCCCGCAGCGTACGGATGACGCGTACGGCGATCTCGCCCCGGTTGGCGATCAGAACGCTGTCGAACATGTCCACCCTCATCAGATCTGCCGTCGTCACCGCATTCGCCACCCTCGTCACGTCTGCCACACCCCTCGCATCCGCCACACGAGCCACACCCATCACATCCGGAAGACGCCGTAGCCGGGCGCCGTACGGTCCTTCTCGGCCAGCGGGGCGTTGGCGCAGGCGGTCAGCGCGAGGCCGACGACCTGGCGGGTCTCCAGCGGGTCGATCACCCCGTCGTCCCAGAGCCTGGCCGTGGCGTAGTAGGCGTTGCCCTGCTGCTCGTACTGGGCGCGGACCGGGGCCTTGAACGCCTCCTCGTCCTCGGCGCTCCAGTCGTCGCCCAGCTGGTCGCGCTTGACCGTGGCCAGGACGGAAGCGGCCTGCTCGCCGCCCATCACGGAGATCTTGGCGTTCGGCCACATCCACAGGAAGCGCGGCGAGTACGCCCGCCCGCACATCGAGTAGTTCCCCGCGCCGTACGACCCGCCGACGACCACCGTCAGCTTCGGCACCCGGGTGCAGGCCACCGCCGTCACCATCTTGGCGCCGTGCTTGGCGATGCCGCCCGCCTCGTAGTCACGGCCGACCATGAAGCCGGAGATGTTCTGCAGGAAGAGCAGCGGGATGCCGCGCTGGTCGCACAGCTCGATGAAGTGCGCGCCTTTCTGGGCGGACTCGGCGAAGAGGATGCCGTTGTTGGCCACGATGCCGACCGGATGGCCGTGGATCCGGGCGAAGCCGGTGATCAGCGTCGTACCGAATTCCGCCTTGAACTCGGCGAACCGGGAGCCGTCCGTGATCCGGGCGATCACCTCCCGTACGTCGTACGGCGTACGGGAGTCGACCGGCACCGCGCCGTACAGCCCGGCCGGGTCGACCGCCGGCTCCTCCACCGGCTCCACGGACCAGGGGAGCGGGGTGCGCTCGGGCAGGGTGGAGACGATGGTCCGGACGATGCGCAGCGCGTGCGCGTCGTCCTCGGCGAGGTGGTCGGTGACTCCCGAGGTCCGCGCGTGCACCTCGCCGCCGCCCAGTTCCTCGGCCGTGACGACCTCGCCGGTCGCGGCCTTCACCAGCGGCGGGCCGCCGAGGAAGATCGTGCCCTGGTTGCGGACGATCACCGCTTCGTCGCTCATCGCAGGGACGTACGCGCCGCCCGCGGTGCAGGAGCCGAGCACGGCGGCGATCTGCGGGATGCCCGCGCCCGACATCCGGGCCTGGTTGTAGAAGATCCGGCCGAAGTGGTCACGGTCGGGGAAGACCTCGTCCTGCATGGGCAGGAAGGCGCCGCCCGAGTCGACCAGGTAGACACAGGGCAGCCGGTTCTCCAGGGCCACCTCCTGGGCGCGCAGATGCTTCTTCACGGTCATCGGGTAGTACGTGCCGCCCTTGACCGTGGCGTCATTGGCGACCACGACCACCTCGCGGCCGCTCACCCGGCCGATACCGGCGATGACCCCGGCGGCGGGCGCCGATCCGCCGTACATGCCGTCGGCGGCCAGCGGTGCCAGTTCCAGGAAGGGCGAGCCGGGGTCGAGCAGGGTGTCCACACGGTCGCGCGGCAGCAGCTTCCCGCGCGCCACATGGCGGGCCCGCGACTTCTCGCCGCCGCCGAGGCGTGCGGTGGCCAGCCTGGTCCGCAGCTCGTCGGCGAGCGCTCCGTGCGCCGCCTCGTTGGCCTGCCAGGCCTCCGAAGCGGGATCGGCCGCGCTCGTCAGGACTGGTGCCTGCCGCATGGGTCGGGCCCCCTCTGCTCGCTCGTGTTCTCTTCTGGTTTCTCTTCTGGTGCTTCTCTGACCGAGTTCTCACCGATTGGGTTGATCGGTTCGGTCCGACCATCCCTACCCGGTCCGGGCGGTTAGTGATCGTTAACTCCTGCGGTCAGGTTAACGCTCGCTAACCCCGCTGTCTAGAATGGAGCCATGAGCAGCAGGACGGACGCCCCGACGCGGCGCGAGCAGATCCTCAAGGAGGCGGCGCGCCTCTTCGCCGAGCGCGGTTTCCACGGCGTGGGCGTCGACGAGATAGGGGCGGCGGTGGGCATCAGCGGCCCCGGCCTCTACCGCCACTTCGCGGGCAAGGACGCGATGCTCGCCGAGCTGCTCGTCGGGATCAGCGAGCGGCTGCTCGACGGCGGCCGGATGCGCGCCGGGCAGGCCGTGGGAGGCCCGGCGGCGGTGCTGGCCTCGCTGATCGACGGGCACATCGACTTCGCGCTTGACGACCGCCCGCTGATCACCGTCCACGACCGGGAGCTGGACCGGCTGCGCGACAGCGACCGCAAGGCGGTCCGCAGGCTTCAGCGGCAGTACGTCGAGCTGTGGGTGACCGTCGTACGCGAGCTGTACCCGCACACCCCGGAGCAGGAGGCCCGCGCGGCCGTGCACGCCGTCTTCGGCCTGCTGAACTCCACCCCGCACCTCGGCACCGGCGGCCTCCCCGGGCGTACCGCCACCGGGGTACTGCTGCGCCGCCTGGCCCACGGGGCTTTCGAGGCGCTGGATGACCAGGCACCGGAGCAAGTGGCGGGCGCGGCCCCGGACCGGACTCCGGCGGCGGGCTGACGTACGCGCCGGAGCGGGTGAGCGGGGCCGGCCGGCACTGTCCGTCGTCGTCGCCACGCCCCCGCCCGCCGCCGACACCGAGGTGTCGCCCCCGATACCGGACTGACGGGGAGAAGCCCTGACGGCACAATGGGCTCATGCCGATACCCAGCCGCGCCGAACTCGTCGACCACCTCGTCCGCACCCGCATCGCCGGGAACGTCGCCACGCCCCGGGAGAACAACCTCTCCCACTACCGCAAGCTCTCCAACGGCGACCGGCACTTCTGGCTGGGGCTCGAACTCGGTGACCGCTGGGCGGACGAGCAGGACGTACTCGCCGTCATGGCCGAGCGCTGCGGCGTCAACGACGACCCCGGCCACCGGCAGGGCCAGGACACCATCGACCCGGAGCTGACGGTCGACGCCCTGGACCGGATGGCCGCCCGACTGCGGAAGGCCGCCGAGGGCAACGAGAGCGTGCTGTTCGCCACCGGCCACCCGGGGGGCCTCCTCGACGTCCACCGGGCGACGGCCGACGCGCTACGTGCGGCGGGCTGCGAGATCGTACGGATCCCGGGCGGGCTCAGCGCCGACGAGGGCATGGTCTTCCAGTTCGCCGACGTGGCCATGCTGGAGCGCGGCGCGACCCTCTGGCACACCCACTCGCCCGAGCCGATGCGCGCCATCCTCGACGGCCTGGAGCGCGCCGGCCGACCGCTGCCCGACCTGGTCGTGGCCGACCACGGCTGGGCAGGCTGCGCGGGCCAGCGCGGCCTCGACTCGATCGGCTACGCGGACTGCAACGACCCGGCCCTGTTCCTGGCCGAGGCCGAGGGCACCCTCCAGGTCACGATCCCCCTGGACGACCACGTCATGGACCCGCGCTTCTACGACCCGATGACGGCGTATCTGCTCGATGCGGCGGGGCTGGGCGGCTGACTGGGGCGTGAGGGGCGGCGCTTGGTGCAGTCTGCCCGGTGGGCAGACGCGCCGTATTTCTCAATTCGAAGGCGGTGGTGTCCCCTGCGGCCAGATGCAGGGCGACGAGACACCGATCGACAACCATCCGTTGTCGCTGGGCTCAAGGGCGATAAGGAAGTCGTCCGGTTTGCTGCCGCCATGGATTTCTGGCCTGTCTGTACCGATCTCGGTGGTTGATGTGATCAGGTCGCCCTTCTTCTTCCACAGCCGGAGAATCTGCTGCCCGATACTCCGGTTGTCAGCCTTGCTGATCCCGCGCAGCCAATAACCACGTGAGACCACAAGGCGCTTCTCCGAACCCCCGTCGGTGGGGTCCAGGCACTGAGTATCGGCAGAGCCGGGCTGGTAGATTTCCAGCCTTGGCCTGGGTGTGAGCTCGTCGACGGTCTCACGGACAATTTGCTCCGCACGAGCAACAGCCTGCTTGTGCGTGATCGTCTCATGACTCTTCGGCCGAACTGTTTCGCTCCGGGAGCACCCCATGAGGGCGAGCGCGAGGAGCACCATCGTGGAGGCGATTCGTCGGGTTGTTCCCGCCATGAGTGCACCGTGGACCGGCTCCACGACTTCAAACACCTCCGCATCCGCCGGGAGTTGCCGAGTCGACATCCACGAAGTCTCCCTCAAGCTCGCCTGCTGCCTGATCACCCACCGCCAGATCAACTCATGATGTTAGCCGTCGTAAGAATCATCGGTTCTGGTAGTGGCGAAAACGACGATCACGAGGCCACCCAAGAGGCCCGCGCCGGCGAAGAGCAGAGCCGCCTGGGCAAGGGTGCCATCGAGCAGCCCTACAGCCGTAGCTGTTACCCCGAGGACGGCAGTCGTCACGGCTGTGCCGACTATTGTGGTAAAGGCCCCCTTCTTACCCCTTCTGCGCATTTTGGTCTCCTCGACTATTTACCCGAAAAAGATGGAGTCAACTGACCCTGACCTAAGCAGTGAGCGCGTCCGGCACGGCTCATCAACACCTACAGAGACAGCGGGACCTACAGAGACAGCGGGTGGGTCATTTTTTAATGCTCTCGGCAGATCCAAAATATTTCTCGGGAGCTACGGATACCGAGCTGTCGCAGCAGTAAATTGTCTCACAAACGGTCACTTTGGTTTGTTCGCTTGATGTACGAATAAATCAAAAATCCCGCAGATGCCAGCATGAAAATTCCCAGCCCTATAAACATCCCTCCGCGTGACCCTCCTCCTGCCCAACCTTCGAGAATCGAACCAAATCCTATCGCCAGTATGATCAGGATGAAAATTATGTAGTTTCTCTCTGGTGCTTTCATTGTTTGCGTCCTTCCAAGGTGCCTCGGTAAGGGTGTCTACCGGTGTCGGGCCTTTATCGGCTCGGCACCGGTAGACCGGAGTTTCATTTCTCCCGTAGGGGTGGCCCGCCATGAGCCGACAAGAGGGAGAGTTCGGAACCTCTAAAATCCTAATCGGCTGACTACCCCTGGAAGATTGTGTTGGATTCAGCCGTAGGTATAAACCTGGGCTGAATTCTCACTCTCGGCGCCCGGACTTATCTGGAGTCAGGGGCCGCTCAGTGCGGTCCTCGACGTTTCTTGGATCGATATAGCAAGAAAATTACACCAGCGCATACGAGCAGAACAAGAAATATCAGTGGTGCCAGAGTGAGCAAGAGATGTCCGAAACCATCAGGATCGGCGGATGAGAGGTTCATTCTCTTCTCTTTCGCTATTCATGATTTACACTTGCTGCGAGTTCCTGTGGTTTGCAGACCATGTGACCCGCCGTAACTTAAATGCCTGATTCTTGCAGCCGAAAACACAGATTTCTGCTGAGAGTTCCCAGGTTTTTGTGCCCGTAGGGTTGGTGTTGTTGATAAGCTTGTCGTCAGCGTAAGCGTTTCGGTTTCCGTTGCCTGGGGCAGATAGGTGCCGCCGACAAAAAAGTAGGAGTTCTGTGGCCCGGTAATTCCGCCTTTTTCAGTGCGGCAGTTACTTAAGGCATCGATCGCAAAGTGGGGAACTAATACAGGAATCCAGTCACGTAAAGGATTCTCCAGTATTGCGCTAGTCGACCCGATGGTCAAGAATTCTGTTTGATTCGAAGATTCGAATAATATTGAGGAGGAGGGTTGCCCAGCCTCCCCCTCGGGTTAGCTGCGCCTCTTGATGTACGCCACAGCGATGATGATCGCGAAGAAGACGAATATCCCGATCGCTGCATACGGGGTCCAGGAAGGGCCGTCGGGGCGGTCGCTCTGGGCCAGCAGCAGTGCTCGCATTATTTTCCTTCCGGCTCGAATTCAGAAGGTGCACTTAGCGCTTGCGGAGCACTTGCCGGAATCTCCTCCAGTTCCGATGCTTTCCGAACCGTCGGTTGCGACAGCGAGTTCGGCTGGGCTGAGGCCGTCCCCACATGTGACGACGCGCCCCCTGGCACGTCGTCACATGCTCATCACAGATAACTCACGGAAGCTAACGTTCCGTCAATACTGGCTGCGAGTAACTGATCTAACTGAGCGTTAATGAAGGAGTTTGATACATGGAACCTTCGATAGCTGCCTCAGATCCGCATGGGCCCTTGTAAATGCCTGTTGCTGTACGGCAATTATTGTCATGTGAAAGCTTCTGGCGCTTGTGTGATTCATGCCACGTGCATAGTTCCCCGAAGGGCGGTAACACCCCTCCAGATCTGCTCAGAACCTCCACGAGACGCAAAGAAGTCGTATGACCACCACGTTCATCGTCCTCGGGGCCTGGGTCGTGCTCTCGGTCCCTCTCGGGCTGCTCCTCGCCCACCACACGCACCGCAGACCCCAGGCGCCTCCACCGGAGCCTGACTCATCCGGCTTCCCCGACGAGCCAGCCCTATCACTGGGACACAACTTGGGTTCCCCGTAGTGGCCCTGATGCGGCATCGAGCCGTGCTTGCGGGATCTACGAGCGCACCTGCGATGAAGACCGGTTACGGACCGCTCCGCGTGTGCCTCCGCAAACACCGACGCTGTAGCGTTTGGCGCAGCCGTTCGCCCCCCGCCCGGCTTGTACTCACCGATGGGCAACCAGCCGGGCGCAACACCGTGTGAGGAGCAGAGAGTCATGACACGACCCATGACACGACCAGAGTCCGGTAAGAGGGGGATGGGCTACGCAGCCGCGGCCGCGTTGCTGGCGGCGGTGCCGCTCGTGGCGGCGTGTTCGGGCGGTTCGCATTCCTCCTCCGCCTCGCACAGCGACAGTCCTTCCCCGTCGGGAAGCCCGACGGACAGCTCTGGCGGCTCGGCGGGTGGCGGTGCCGGTGCCGGTGCGCAGAAGGGCAGCCAGTCCACCGTGTCCTCCGCCGTCGGTGCCTGGGTCGGCGCGATCATCGAGAAGGACGCGAAGCAGGCGTGTCTGCTCTCCGCGGCGCCCGGTAGCGATTCGGCGCCGAAGGCTACGACTCCCCAGATGTGCGACGCGGCGACGTTGAAGAAGATGGCCCCCGGTCTGAACGCCATGAGCAAGGCGTTCACACCGCAGAACGCCTCCGGCAAGCCGACCGTGAAGGTCGACGCGCCCACGCCCAAGGCCGACAAGGCCGTCGTTCCTACGGCCAAGATCACCGTCGACGGGAAGTCCTTGCGGGCCAGCATCCTGGCCCGCTCGCACAACGTGGACCCGAAGTCCTTCACGGCCAAGGTGATGGCCGACCGGATCGACGGGAAGTGGTACGTCGGGGACTTCGACGTGCACTCCGGAAACCAGACACTGCGGCCCGAAGGGCAGTAGCCGACCCGACCGGGTGCCTGGCGCCTGCTGATCCGCCCCGGGTGCCCTGACGGCTGCCGACCCGCCCCCGGGGCCCAGGGTCTCCGGGCCCTCACCTCGGGACCCGGATCACGCCCTCCTGGATCACCGTGACCGCCAACTGCCCGTCCTGGGTGTAGATCCGGGCCTGTCCGAGGCCGCGGCCACCGGACGACGACGGGGACTCCTGGTCGTACAGCAGCCACTCGTCGGCCCGGAACGGGCGGTGGAACCACATCGCGTGGTCCAGGCTGGCGCCTACCACGTCGCCGACCGCCCAGCCGCCCCGGCCGTGCGCCAGCAGCACCGAGTCGAGCAGCGTCATGTCGGAGACGTACGTCGCGAGGCAGACATGCAGCAGCGGGTCGTCCGCCAGCTTGCCGTTCGTGCGGAACCAGACCTGCGAGCGCGGCTCGCGCGGGGTGCCGACGCTGCCGAACGGCGGGGCGTCCACGTACCGCAGATCGACCGCGGCGCGCGCCTCGATCAGCCGGTCCACGACCCCCGGCTCCAGGAAGCGGTCCGCGTACCGGGGCAGCATCTCGGCCGCCGTGGGCAGCGTCTCGGGGGCGGGCGCGGCCGGCATGGCCAGCTGGTGGTCGAGCCCCTCCTCGTACGTCTGGAACGATGCCGAGAGGTGGAAGATCGGCTGCCCGTGCTGGACGGCGACCACCCGGCGCGTGGTGAAGGAGCGGCCGTCGCGGATGCGGTCGACCGTGTACACGATCGGTGCGCCCGGGTCGCCGGGGCGCAGGAAGTACGCGTGCAGCGAGTGCGCGGTCCTGTCGTCGGGCACGGTGCGCCCGGCGGCGACCAGGGCCTGGGCGGCGACCTGGCCGCCGAAGACGCGCGGCACGACGGCGGAGCGGCTCAGACCGCGGAAGATGTCCTGCTCGATCCGCTCCAGGTCGAGCAGATCGAGCAGGGACTCAAGTGCCTGGTTCATGGGGCCATTTCTACAAGTTCTACAAGCTCTGCACCTTCTACAAGGTGTTCTCTGCCGCTTGTCGCCGGCTGTCCCGGCCGGTCTAGAGGCCCATGTTCTTCGCGATGATCATCTTCATGACCTCGCTGGTGCCACCGTAGATCCGGTTGACCCGGTTGTCGGCGTAGAGGCGGGCGATCGGGTACTCGTTCATGTAGCCGTAACCGCCGTGCAGCTGGAGGCACTTGTCGATCACGCGGTGTGCGACCTCGGTGGTGAAGAGCTTCGCGGAAGCGGCCTCGGCCGCCGACAGCTCGCCCTGGTCGTGCGCCTCCAGGGCGCGGTCGCAGACCGCTTCGGCCGCGTCCACCTCGGCCTTGCAGGCGGCCAGCTCGAACTTGGTGTTCTGGAAGGAGGCGACGGTCTTGCCGAAGACCGTGCGGTCCTGGACGTACTCCTGCGCGAACCGGACGGCCGCGGCGGCCTGCGCGTACGCGCCGACGGCGATGCCGAGACGCTCCTGCGGCAGGTTCTGGCCGAGGTAGGAGAAGCCCTTGTTCTCCTCGCCGAGCAGATCGCCGACCGGGACCTTCACGTCGGTGAAGGAGAGCTCGGCGGTGTCGGAGGTCTTCAGGCCGAGCTTGTCCAGCTTGCGGCCGACCGCGTACCCCTCGGACTTGGTGTCGACGACGAGCAGGGATATGCCGTACCTGCGGTCCTCCGGGGTCGGGGCGGCCGTGCGCGCGCAGACGATCACGCGGTCGGCGTGCACACCGCCGGTGATGAAGGTCTTGGCGCCGTTGAGCACGTAGTGCGTGCCGTCGTCCGAGAGCTTGGCTGTGGTCTTCATCCCGGCCAGGTCGGAACCGGTGCCCGGCTCGGTCATGGCGATGGCGTACATCGAAGCGCCGCTGACGAAGTCGGGCAGCCAGCGCTTCTTCTGCTCCTCGGTGGCGTACGCCTTCAGATACGGCAGACAGAGCGCGACGTGCACACCGGAACCGCCGAAGGAGACACCGGCGCGTGCGCACTCCTCGGAGATGATCGCCTGGAACTTGAAGGACTCCTCGCCCGCACCGCCGAACTCCTCGGGCACCTCGATGCCGAAGATCCCCAGCTCACCGAGCTTGTAGTAGAACTCGCGCGGCGCCTGGCCGGCCGCCAGCCACTCGTCGTACACGGGCACGACCTCGGCCTCGATGAAGGCCCGGATGGTGTCCCGGAACGCCTCGTGGTCCTCGTTGTAAACGGTACGGCGCACGGAAGGCTCCTCTGCGGTTCTGGCGTGGCCCCGGGGTCTGGTCGGCCCGGTCGGCCGCTCCTGCTAAGCGCTTGCTCAGTCGAAGTTACCGGGAGGTCACCGGGGCTGTCCAGGGTGAGACCGAGCACGCTGCGGGGCGGGCGTCCGGTGCGGTAGGCCCGTGTGCGCCGCGTCGGGGACCGTCGGGCAGCAGCCGGAACGCCTGGTGGCCGGTCAGCGGCCTCACGGCCCTGAAGTCCCGGCGGTCCAGGGTCAGGACGCAATCGGTCTCGTACGCCTCGGCGAGTACGACGTTCACCGCGTCGGCGAGATCCAGCACCAATGCGCTGTGGCGGTTCTGGACTCCTCGCGCCTTGCGCAAGGTCTCGGCGGTCACCTCGGGGATGGGCACACGCAGGGTGCGGGTGTTCTTCGTACCCTCACCCCCGCCGCAGCGCGAACCACAGCTCCGTCCGTACGTCCATGTCGTCCAGGTCCGAGCCGAGCAGGGCGGCGCAGCGGCCGATGCGCTGGCGGACCGTGTTGCGGTGGATGGAGAGCGCCACCGCCGTACGGTCCCAACTGCCGTGCAGGGAGAGCCAGGTGCGCAGTGTGCCGAGCAGCGCGGCGGGCGGCGGGTCGCCCAGCGGCGCGAGGAGGGCGCGGGCGTGGGCCGCCGCCTCGGCCGGGTCGATGAGGGCGGCCAGGCCCGTGGCGTCGTGCCGGGACAGCGGGGTGCGGGTTGCCTCCGCGTGGCGCAGGGCCCGTTCGGCCTGGGCGTCGGCCGCCGGGAGGTCCCGCAGCGCGGCCGGGGCGCTCACCCCGAGGGTCCAGCCGGGGTGGCGGGCGATCTCGCGGTCGGCGGGCAGCAGGATCCGTACGGTGTCGGACGACGTGTCCACCAGCGGGCTGCCCAGGGCGGGCGGGGCCCCCGCGCCGTGGGCGTGCACCACCCTCCAGGGGCCGTCGCCCAGCAGCGGCGCCAGACCGGCGGGCGCGGCGCCGAGCAGCAGCCGTACCAGGGCGGATGAGCGTGCCGCCTCGTCGGCGCCCTGCCGGGGGGCGGTGAGCAGCGAGAGCAGGACGACGGCGACTCCGGCGATGGTGTGGTCACCCGGTTCGCGTGACGGGGTGGCCACGCCGAGCACCAGGCCCTCGCCGCCTGCCACGGCATACGCGGCGAGATGCGTGGAGCCGACGGTGTCGGTGGCGGACGCGGGGGCGGGGCGGGAGGCGCCGGGACCCTTCCCCGGTGTGTCCCGGCCGGCGGTGGGTCCCGCTCCTGGTGTGTCCCGGCCGGCGGTGGGTCCCGCTCCCGGTGTGCCCCGGCGTACGACCCGGGCCAGCGCCGTCAGTGCGCCGTCCACCTCCCGGTCCGGCGTGCGCCCCGCCGACTGGAGCGCCGTGCCGTCCGGGGCGAGCAGTGCGGCACGGCCGCCCAGCCGGGTGGCCAGCTGGCGCAGCACCGCGGGCACCGGGTCCGGGCGGGCCGCCGCCGCTGCCAGACCCTGCTGGGCCTGGGTCACCCGGCGCAGCTCATGGTGGCGTGCCTCCGCCATCAGGCCCCACACCGCGCGGGCCACCGCCGTGAAGGGCGTCCTGGTCGGGACCTCAAGCAGCGGCAGACCATGGCGGTCGCACGCGTCGGCCAGTGCCTGCGGCACCGTGTCGTAGACCGGCGCCAGGCCGAAGCCGAGTGCGGCGCCGCCTGCCGCGACGACGCGTGCCGCGTACCGGTCGGGGTCGTCGGCGAGCTGCACCCCGGCGGTCAGCAGCAGCTCACCGCCGAGCAGATACGGATAGGGGTCGGCCATCTCACTGGTGTGCACCCAGCGCACCGCGGTCCCGCTGCCCTCCCCGGCCGGCGGGCCCGCGACCTGGCGCAGCCCGAGGTCGCGGCGGGCCAGCAGGTCCGCCAGCTGGACGGGCGAGGTCGGTGGAGCGGCCGGATCCGGCATGGATGATCCATCCATCGGCGCAACAGGTCAGTGGAGGGAACGTACACTTCAACGTCTCTTTCCGGCCACCTAGGGTCAACGTGCGAAAGCAGTCGGGCGCAGTGGCGCAGATGGCAGAGGCGCGACGGCCGCCCCCGCGAGAGAGGGCGCGACGGCCGCCCCCGCGAGATGAGGGAGGGCGCATGGCAGTCGACTACGCGGTGATCGTGGCCTATCTGGCGGGCATGCTCGCCATGGGCTGGTGGGGCATGCGCCGCGCCAGGTCCAAGTCCGAGTTCCTGGTGGCGGGCCGCCGGCTCGGCCCCGCCATGTACTCCGGCACCATGGCCGCCATCGTGCTCGGTGGTGCCTCCACCATCGGCGGGGTGGGCCTCGGGTACCAGTACGGGCTCTCCGGCGCCTGGATGGTCGTCACCATCGGCCTGGGGCTCCTCGCGCTGAGCGTCTTCTTCGCCGGGCGCATCGCCCGGCTGAGGGTCTACACCGTCTCCGAGATGCTCGACCTGCGCTACGGCGGCCGGGCCGGGGTCATCTCCGGCGTCGTCATGTGGGCGTACACGCTGATGCTCGCCGTCACATCGACCATCGCCTACGCCACGATCTTCGACGTCCTCTTCGACATGAACCGGACGGTGGCGATCGTCATCGGCGGTGCGATCGTCGTCGCGTACTCGACGCTCGGCGGGATGTGGTCGATCACCCTCACCGACATGGTGCAGTTCGTCGTCAAGACGATCGGTGTGCTGCTTCTGCTGCTGCCGATCGCGATCGTCAAGGCCGGCGGCTTCTCCGCGATGAGGGCCGAGCTGCCCACCTCGTACTTCGATCCGCTGGGCATCGGCGGCGAGACGATCTTCACCTATGTCCTGATCTACACCTTCGGCATGCTCATCGGGCAGGACATCTGGCAGCGGGTCTTCACCGCCCGCGGCGACCGGGTCGCCCGGCTCGGCGGGACCGTCGCCGGTACGTACTGCCTGGTGTACGCGGTCGCCGGGGCCGTCATCGGGACGGCGGCCAAGGTCCTGTACCCGAAGCTGCCGAGCGCCGACTCCGCTTTCGCCACCATCGTGAAGGACGAACTGCCCATCGGCGTCAGAGGACTGGTGCTCGCCGCCGCGCTGGCCGCGGTGATGTCCACCTCGTCCGGGGCGCTGATCGCCTGTGCCACCGTCGCCAACAACGACATCTGGTCGCGGCTGCGCGGCCTGCGCGGCGGCGGCAGCGCCCGCGACGACGACCACGACGAGGTGCGCGGCAACCGGGCCTTCATCCTCGCCATGGGCATCGTGGTCATCTGTATCGCCATCGCGCTGAACAACGTCGTCGAGGCGCTCACGGTCGCCTACAACCTGCTGGTCGGCGGGTTGCTGGTGCCGATCCTGGGCGGTCTGCTGTGGAAGCGCGGCACGGTGCAGGGGGCGCTGGCGTCCGTCGCCGCGGGCGGGATCACCGTGCTCGGTCTGATGGTGGCGTACGGCGCACTCGCCAACGAGCCGATCTACTACGGGCTGCTCTGCTCCCTGGTCGTGTACGCCGTCGTCTCGCTGGCCACGAAGCCGACGGACGCGGCGGTGCTCGCGGCCTGGCGGGAGCGGCTGGCGGGGCGGGGCGGGACGGGTACGGAAGCGACAGGTGCCGAAGCTGCGGGTGCGGAAGCTGCGGGCGGGCCCGGCTCCGGATCCGGCTCGGACTCCGTACCCGCCCACCGTTAAAGTTCCCACCGGCCCACAAAGCATCGAACTCGCGCCAAAAGCGCAGAAATAAAGAGAAGAAGGGCACACCCATGAGCAGCACCGAACAGCCGCGCGGCCCCGTCGATTCGTCCCGCGTCCCCCGGTACGCAGGCCCCGCGACCTTCGCCCGGCTGCCCAGGCTCGACGAGGTCGGCACCGCCGATGTGGCGGTCGTCGGTGTGCCCTTCGACTCCGGTGTCTCCTACCGGCCGGGCGCCCGCTTCGGCGGCAACGCCATCCGTGAGGCGTCCCGGCTGCTGCGCCCGTACAACCCGGCGCAGGACGCGTCGCCCTTCGCCCTCGCGCAGGTCGCCGACGCGGGTGACATCGCGGCCAACCCGTTCCACATCAACGAGGCCGTCGACACCATCGAGGCCGCAGCCGACGACCTGCTCGCCACCGGCGCCCGCATGATGACGCTCGGCGGCGACCACACCATCGCGCTGCCGCTGCTGCGCTCGGTCGCCAAGCGGCACGGCCCGGTCGCGCTGCTCCACTTCGACGCCCACCTCGACACCTGGGACACCTACTTCGGCGCCGAGTACACCCACGGCACGCCCTTCCGCCGGGCCGTCGAGGAGGGCATCCTCGACACGTCCGCGCTCTCCCACGTCGGCACGCGCGGCCCGCTCTACGGCAAGAAGGACCTGGACGACGACGCGAAGATGGGCTTCGGCATCGTCACGTCGGCCGACGTCATGCGGCGCGGCGTGGACGAGATCACCGACCAGCTGCGCGCCCGCATCGGCGACCGGCCGCTGTACATCTCCATCGACATCGACGTACTCGACCCGGCGCACGCCCCCGGCACCGGCACCCCGGAGGCCGGCGGACTGACCTCCCGCGAACTGCTCGAAATCGTCCGCGGGCTCTCCTCCTGCCACCTGGTCTCCGCCGACCTGGTCGAGGTCGCCCCGGCGTACGACCACGCCGAGATCACCTCCGTCGCCGCCTCCCACACGGCGTACGAACTCACCACGATCATGGCGCGCCAGATTGCCGAGGCCAGGGCGAAGTGACGCACGACCACCACCACGACACCCCGAGGCTCACCGCCGAACAGACCGCCGCCGCACTGAACCCTCCGGCCGGGCGCAACGGCGGCGACCTCGTCGTGGAAACGCTCCAGGGCCTCGGCGCAACCACCGTCTTCGGGCTGCCGGGCCAGCACGCGCTCGGCATGTTCGACGCGCTGCGCCGCTCCGCGCTCTCGTACGTGGGGCTGCGCGTCGAGAACAACGCGGGCTTCGCCGCCGACGCGTACGGCCGGATCACCGGCGAGGCCGCCCCGCTGCTGCTCTCCACCGGCCCCGGCGCGCTGACCTCGCTCGCCGCCCTCCAGGAGGCGGCCGCGGCCAGCGCGCCCGTGCTCGCGATCTCCAGCCAGGTCCCGACGGCCGGGCTCGGCGGCGGCCGGCACGGATATCTGCATGAACTCCGCGACCAGCAGGCGTCGTTCCGCGACATCGTGAAGTCGGTGCACACCGTGCGTACGGCGTCCCAGATCCCCTCCGCCGTCGCGGCGGCCTGGGAGTCCGCGCTGACCGCGCCGCACGGCCCGGTCTGGGTGGAGATCCCGCAGGACGTCCTGCTCGCGGAGACCATCCTGCCGCCGGTCACCGCGCCGGACGCGACCCCGCGCGAGCTGGAACCGCGACCCGAACTGACCGCGGTGGCGGCGCATCTGCTCTCGCACGCCGAACGCCCGGTGATCATCGCGGGCGGCGGTGTCGTACGGTCCGACGCGGCCGGCAAACTGCGCGCGCTCGCCGAACGGCTCGACGCTCCGGTCGTCTGCACGGTCGGCGGGAAGGGCGCCTTCCCCTGGGAACACCCGCTCTCGCTCCAGTCCTGGATGGAGGACCGGCACACCACGGACTTCCTGGAGGCGGCGGACGTCCTGCTGGTCGTCGGCTCAGGACTCGGTGAACTCTCCTCGAACTACCACACGTTCAAGCCGCGCGGCCGGGTCATCCAGATCGAGGCGGACCTCGGCAAGCTGGAGTCCAACCACCCGGCGCTCGGCATCCACGCGGACGCCAGGGCCGCGCTGTCCGCCCTCATCGAAACGGTGGAGGAGCGCACCGACCCGGGTGCGGCCGACTCCGTACGCACGGTCCTCGCGAAGGTCGCGGAGCGGATCGCGGGCCAGGACCTGGACCTCGAACAGCAGATCCTGGCCTCGGTCAGGGCCGCGCTGCCCGCCACGTCCCCCAGCTTCTGGGACATGACGATCCTCGCCTACTGGGCCTGGTCCGCCTGGCCCGGAGCCCTGCACTGCGCCCAGGGCGCGGGCGGCCTCGGCTACGGCTTCCCGGCCGCGCTGGGAGCCGCGGTCGCCGACCCGACCACACCGGTCCTCGCGGTGTCGGGCGACGGCGGCGCGATGTACTCGCTCGCGGAACTGGCTACCGCCAAGCAGTACGGCCTGCCGGTGACCTGGCTGATCGTGGACGACGGCGGCTACGGCATCCTGCGCGAGTACATGGAGGACGCCTTCGGCGAGGCCACCGCCACCGAACTCACCCGCCCGGACTTCGTGGCCCTGGCGGAGTCCTTCGGGGTCCCGGCGGTCCGTACGTCCCCGGAGAGGCTGACGGAGGACCTGGCCAAGTCTTTGGCATCGCCGGGCCCCTCGGTGGTCGTGCTGCCCGCGGTACTGAAGATGTTCGCGCCGACGCATCTGGGGTGAGGCGCGGGGCGGTGCACGGTTCAGGCGGCCGTCGTACGCGCCCTGAACGCCACGTTGGACACGTCGTCGACCAGCTCCAGCTGGAGCGACGCGTCCAGGGCCCGTGCGAGGCGGGCGAGGAGCGGGAGCGTGGGCACCGTACCGCCCAGCTCCAGCTTGGAGATCTGCGGCTGGGTCATCTCGGCCCGCCGGGCCAGCTCGGTCTGCGAGATGCCGAGCTCGGCCCGGCGGTCGTAGACGGCCTGGCCGAGGTCGAAGGCGAGCCTGAGCTCCTGGCGTCGCTTGATCTTTTCCGGGCTTTCGGTGATGCCCTCTGCGACCTTTCGATCACGAGAGAGCTTCCATTGCGCATGACCGACCATGGGGCCGAACGTACATATGCCTCCGCGCGGGGCGAGAGGGGTTCTTACCCGGGATCACCCGGCCGGGTGACGGACGCAACGATTTTTCGTGCGGCGGTCCGGTCTCCGGCGGGCCGTCCGACCTCCGGCGACCGGCTTCTCTCCGCATGTGCCGGACCTAGGTCCGCGGACCGGCCCCCCTACGCCCTTCGGACGGCCTTGGGCCCCCGATTGTTGCGGCGGGATGAAATCGCCTGGTCGCCGCGTTGGGTCCTTCCGGTGGTATGAGACAACGGGAGGCACCAGTGGCGGACGCCGCGCAACAGGAGAGTATGCAGCAGGGCGGTGCGCGGCAGGGCTGGGCGCGGCGGCTCGTCGGGTATGCCTGGCGGTACCGGCGCGATGTGCTGCTCGCCCTCGGGTCGTCCCTCGCCGGGATGGCCGTCATGGCGCTCGTACCGCTGGTCACCAAGGTGATCATCGACGACGTCATCGGCGACGGCACCCGCTCCCTCGCCGTCTGGACGGGGCTGCTGATCGGCGCCGCCGTCGTCGTCTACGTCCTCACCTACATCAGGCGTTACTACGGCGGCCGCCTCGCGCTCGACGTCCAGCACGACCTCCGTACCGAGATGTACGGGACGATCATGAGGCTGGACGGGCGGCGGCAGGACGAGCTGTCCACCGGGCAGGTCATCGGCCGCGCCACCAGCGACCTCCAGCTCATCCAGGGGCTGCTCTTCATGCTGCCGATGACCCTCGGCAATGTGCTGCTCTTCCTGATCTCGCTGGCCATTATGGCCTGGCTCTCCCCGCTCCTCACGCTGATCGCGGTGGCCGTGGCGCCCGCCCTGTGGATCATCGCCAAGCGCAGCAGGACCCGGCTCTTCCCCGCCACCTGGTACGCCCAGGGGCAGGCGGCCGCCGTCGCGGGCGTCGTCGACGGGGCCGTCACCGGGGTCCGCGTGGTGAAGGGGTTCGGCCAGGAGGACCAGGAGACCGGCAAGCTCCGCGCGGTCAGCCGCAGGCTCTTCGCCGGGCGGCTGCGCACCATCAGGCTGAACTCCCGCTACACGCCCGCCCTCCAGGCCGTCCCCGCCCTCGGACAGGTGGCGATGCTGGCACTCGGCGGCTGGCTGGCCACCCGGGGCGAGATCACCCTCGGCACGTTCGTCGCCTTCTCCTCCTATCTGGCCCAGCTCGTCGGCCCGGTCCGGATGCTCGCCATGGTGCTCACCGTCGGGCAGCAGGCCCGCGCCGGTGTCGAACGCGTCCTGGAGCTGATCGACACCGAACCCTCCATCCCGGACGGTACGAAGACGCTCCCGGCGGACGCCGCTGCCACCGTCGAGTTCGACGATGTCTCCTTCGGATACAGCGAGGACCGGCCGGTGCTCGACGGCTTCTCGCTGACCATCGCGCCCGGCGAGACCGTCGCCGTCGTCGGCTCGTCCGGCAGCGGCAAGTCCACCGTCTCGCTGCTCCTGCCGCGCTTCTACGACGTCTCGCACGGCGCGGTCCTCATCGGCGGCCACGACGTACGCGAACTGACCCTGGAATCGCTGCGGGCCGCCATCGGCCTGGTGCCCGAGGACAGCTTCCTCTTCTCCGACACCGTCCGCGCCAACATCGCGTACGGCGTCCCCGACGCCACCGACGAGCAGATCCGCACCGCGGCGCGCGCCGCCCAGGCCGACCGCTTCATCACCGAACTGCCCGCCGGTTATGACACCACGGTCGGCGAGCACGGCCTCACCCTCTCCGGCGGCCAGCGCCAGCGCATCGCGCTCGCCCGCGCCATCCTCGCCGACCCCCGGCTCCTCCTCCTGGACGACGCCACATCCGCCGTGGACGCCCATGTCGAGCACGAGATCCACGAGGCGCTGCGCGGCGTGATGGCGGGCCGCACCACCCTGCTCATCGCGCACCGCCGCTCCACCCTCAACCTCGCCGACCGCATCGCGGTCATCGAGGGCGGCCGGCTCGCGGACATCGGTACCCACGCGGAGCTGGCGGAGCGCTCGCCGCTCTACCGGCGGCTGCTGACCGACCCGGACGAACTGGGCGGTGTCTCACCCGGCCACACCGGGCCCCCGGCGGACGAGCCGGAGGACATGTCCGTACGTGCGGAGCTGGACGCCGAGTTCGACGTCGAGCGGGGCATTACCCCGCAGCTCTGGGTCCGCAGCGAAGCCCCCGGCACCGGCACCGGCACCGGAACCGGCACGGGACCCGACGGTGCCGACCGGGCGACCGCGCCCGGCGGGATGCCCGCGACACCCGAACTCCTCGCCCAGGTGGCCGCGTTGCCGCCCGCCACCGACACCCCGGACGTGGACGAGGCGCACGCCGTCGCCGCCGAGACCTCGTACGGGCTGCGCCGTCTGCTGCGCGGCTTCGGACCCGTGCTGCTCGTCAGCCTCTTCCTGGTCGCCGTCGACGCGGGCATGGGGCTGCTGCTGCCCGTCCTGATCCGGCACGGCATCGACCAGGGCGTCACCCGGCTCGCCACCGGCGCGGTGTGGACGGCGGCCGGGCTCGGCCTGGTCACCGTGGCCGTCCAGTGGCTGGCGCAGACCGGCGAGACCCGGATGACCGGACGCACCGGCGAGCGGGTCCTCTACACCCTGCGCCTGAAGATCTTCGCGCAGCTCCAGCGGCTCGGCCTCGACTACTACGAGCGTGAGCTGTCCGGCCGGATCATGACCCGGATGACCACGGACGTCGACGCGCTCTCCACCTTCCTGCAGACCGGTCTGGTCACCGCCTTCGTCTCGGTCGTCACCTTCTTCGGCATCCTCGTGGTGCTGTTCGTGATCGATGTGCAGCTGGCGCTGGTCGTCTTCGCGACGCTCCCGTTCCTGGCCGTCGCCACCTATGTCTTCCGCAGGAAGAGCGTCCGGGCGTATGAGCTGGCGCGTGAGCGGGTTTCCGCCGTCAACGCCGATCTCCAGGAGTCCGTCTCCGGGCTGCGGATCGTGCAGGCGTTCCGCCGCGAGTCCACCGGAGCGGTCCGCTTCTCCGGGCGCAGCGACCACTACCGGCAGGCGCGGGTCCGCGGGCAGTGGCTGATCTCGGTCTACTTCCCGTTCGTCCAGCTGCTGTCGTCGGTGGCCGCGGCGGCCGTGCTGATCGTCGGCTCGCACCGGATCGAGGCCGGGACCCTCACCACGGGCGCGCTGGTCGCGTACCTCCTCTACATCGACCTGTTCTTCGCCCCCGTACAGCAGCTCTCGCAGGTCTTCGACGGTTACCAGCAGGCCACCGTCTCGCTCCGGCGCATCCAGGAGCTGCTCGTCGAGCCCACGTCCACCGAGGCGAGCGCGGTGCCGGTGGAGGTCGGGGCGCTGCGCGGGGACATCGCCTTCGAGGGTGTCTCGTTCGCGTACGGCCCTGCCGAGGTGGCCGATCCGGCCGCCGGAGCCCTCGGGCCCGGCGGCCCTGCCGAGGCCGAGACGGCGCTGAGCGGTATCGATCTGCGGATTCCGGCCGGGCAGACGGTCGCCTTCGTCGGGGAGACCGGCGCGGGCAAGTCCACGCTGGTCAAGCTGGTCGCACGGTTCTACGACCCCACGGCGGGCCGGGTCACGGCGGACGGCACCGATCTGCGGGACATGGACATGACGTCGTACCGGCACCGGCTCGGGGTCGTCCCGCAGGAGGCGTACCTCTTCGCGGGTACCGTCCGCGACGCCATCGCCTACGGGCGGGTGGACGCGACCGACTCCGAGGTCGAGGCGGCTGCGCGGGCGGTCGGCGCGCACGACATGATCGCGACCCTGGACGGCGGCTACCTCCACGAGGTCGCCGAGCGCGGCCGGAACCTCTCGGCGGGCCAGCGCCAGCTGATCGCACTGGCCCGCGCCGAGCTGGTCGACCCGGACATCCTGCTGCTCGACGAGGCGACGGCCGCACTCGACCTGGCGTCGGAGGCCCTGGTCAACCAGGCCACGGACCGGATCGCCGGCCGGCGGACCACGCTGGTGGTCGCCCACCGGCTGACCACGGCGGCACGGGCGGACCGGGTCGTCGTGATGGACCACGGCCGGGTGGTCGAGGACGGTACCCACGAGGAGCTGCTGGCCCTGGACGGAAGCTACGCACGGCTGTGGCGGACCTTCGTGGGGGAGCCGGCGGAGGTGGTGGCGTAGGGCGCGCGGCCCGGCCGCGAGCCCGGGGCCCGGGTGCGGCACAGGGCGTGCGTACGGAACCCGCGCTCCCGCCTCCCGGCAGGGCGTGCGTACCGGCCCGCGCCCCCGCCCTCAGCAGGGCGCGCGCCCGCGTGCGAACCCGCCGAACCGGGCCCCGGCAGGGACCTCATGAGTGCGCTGTGAGCGCGGGATGAGAGCGTTGGCGGGGCCGCACGTCCGCCGCCGGGACAACTTTTCCTCCCGTTCGGCCCTCTTACGGACCGGGATGTGCAGCCCCGACAGCGCACACACCGGAAGCGGGAGCTGAGATACGGTGCCGACGATCAGTCAGCGGATGCACTTGGTGCTGCTCACCGTCTGGACGGTGCTGTGGTTCGCCGTGGTGGAGCCGCACGGCGGCTTCTCCTGGCACTATCTGCACACCGGCGGCGAGCTGATCTACCAGGGCGGTGGCGGCACCGGAGGCCTCAACCTCTACGCCCACCACCCCGAGCTCCAGATGGGCCCGATCAGCTTCCTCGCCGCCGGGCTGTTCAACCCGTTCCCCGAGGCCACCGGACAGTTCCTCGCCGCCGCGCTGATGTCCCTGCTCGGCCTGGTCATCGTCGTACTGGCCGGGCGCAGCGCCGCCCACCACCTGCTGGGCACCGGCACCAACCACCAGCGGCTGCGCCAGCGGGTGCTGATCGCCGGGCTCGCCTTCATCCCGATGTGGATCGAGGTGGCGGTCCGCTTCGGGCACCTGGACGACGTACTGGCGCTGTTCTTCACCGCGCTCGCGGTCCGGGCCGTCACCCGGGGCAATCCGGCGGCCACCGGCGCCTGCCTCGCCCTGGCGATGGACTCCAAGCCCACCGCGCTGGCCTTCCTCCCGCTGCTGCTGGCCCTTCCCCGGCGGCACTGGCTGCGGGCCGCCCTCTGGTGCGCGGGTCTGGTGGCGGTCGCCTGGCTGCCGTTCTTCGTGGGCGACCCGCAGTCGTTCGCCGCCGCCAAGTTCGCCATCCCCAACCATCCGGCCTCCGCCCTGCGCTGGCTCGGCGTCGGTGACCCGGAGACGCCCGGCTGGGACCGCCCCGCGCAGGCCGCGCTGGGCCTGGTCCTCGGCACGGTGGCGGTCTGGCGGGGCCGCTGGCCCGCTGTGGTGCTCCTCGGGGCCAATGCCCGGATCGTGCTCGACCCGAGCGTCTACACGTACTACACGGCGTCGGTGCTGCTCGGCACCCTGCTGTGGGACGTCATCGGGCAGCGCCGGCTGGTGCCCTGGTGGAGCTGGCTGGCGCTGCTGACGCTGTACGGCAGTGTCTTCGTCGTCCCGGACGACGCGGTGCGCGGGCTGCTGCGGCTGGGCTTCGTGGCGGTGTCCACGGCCTATGTGCTGCTCTGGCCGGTCCGTGAGCGCGGTGGCCGGGGCGGGGTCCGCGGCCGCCGCCGGCCCCGGGCCCGTGCGGCGTCGGCCCCGGCTGACCCCGCCCTGTCCCAGCCGAACCCCCTGGGGCTGTGAGGGCGGCCCCCGGGCGGGGGCCGCACCGAACCTGTCACCATCTGTCCGGTTCTGCGGCGCAACCGGCCGACTGCCCCATGCGTCCGTACACACATACGTCCGCACAGCCAAAGGGGAAGAAGTGTTCGAGTCGTGGCGAAAGCCGGAGCGCGGGGCGGAGCCCGCGCCGGCGCGTCCACCGGCGCGCGGATCCGTCCGCACCCCGGCCACCGGTCGCTGGGCCGTCCGCACCCCGGCCGCCCGCCGCCGGGCCGCAGGTCTGACGGCGGCGGCCGCGGTGGCGCTGGCCCTGGTGGTGCCGGGCGCACACGCGGCGAGTGCCGCGTCCGGGTGCCCCGGACATCAGGTCAGAGCCGTGGGCTTCGCCACCGGTCAGCTCCGGGTCTACCGGACGGGCCCGTACGTCTGCGCCGTCACCCTCGCCAAGCACCCCGGCGCAAGGAGGCAGATGTCCGTCGAGCTCCAGGTGCGCGGGGGCCGGCCGGTCTCCGACAGCGGGCGTTTCACCCGACTGGCGGGGCCGGTGCGGGTCCGTGCCGTGCACCGCTGTGTCCGTGCGGTGGGCGCGGTCTCCGGCAAGAAGGGGGCGTCCGGCTGGTTCCTGTGCTGAGCGGCCGCTCTCCCCGGATGGTCAACTGGGTCTGGCGTGCTTGGTGTTACCCCGGCTAGGTTCGCGGCTACTCGTTGTGATCCCCAGGGGAGGGCTGAATGCGCAAGGCGCTCAGATGGCTACTGGCGTTCGTGGTGCTCATAGGCACCGTGAGTGCGGCGGGAGCCTCAGCCGGCGCGGCCACCGCCGCGATACCGGACACCTCGGACATCAAGGCCCGGATCCTCGCGATCCCCGGCATGAGTCTCATAGAGGAGAAGCCCTACACGGGCTACCGCTTCTTCGTCCTCCAGTACACCCAGCCCATCGACCACCGGCACCCGTCGAAGGGCACCTTCAACCAGCGCTTCACGCTGCTGCACAAGGACACCAGCCGCCCGACCGTCCTCTACACCGGCGGGTACAACGTCTCCACCACCCCCAGCCGCACCGAGCCGACGCGCATCGTCGACGGCAACCAGGTGTCCCTGGAGTACCGCTACTTCACCCCGTCCAGGCCGCAGCCCGCCGACTGGTCCAAGCTGGACATCTGGCAGGCCGCCAGCGACCAGCACCGGCTGTTCACCGCGCTCAAGAAGATCTACACCAGGAACTGGCTGACCACCGGCGGCTCCAAGGGCGGCATGACCGCCACCTACTACGAGCGCTACTACCCGAAGGACATGGACGGGGTCGTCGCGTACGTCGCGCCCAACGACGTCGTCAACGACGAGGACTCGGCGTACGACCGGTTCCTCAGCACCGTCGGCACCAAGGAGTGCCGCGACCGGCTGGAAGGCGTGCAGCGCGAGGCGCTCATCCGCCGCGAGCCGCTGGAGAAGATGTACGCCAGGTACGCGAAGGACAACGGCTACACCTTCACCACCGTCGGGACGCTCGACAAGGCGTACGAGGCCGTGGTGCTCGACTACATCTGGGGCTTCTGGCAGTACAGCCTGCTCTCCGACTGCGACACCGTCCCCGCAGACGCCCCGCACGCCACCGACCAGGAGATCTGGGACTCGGTCGACACCATCTCCGGCTTCTCCTTCTACACCGACCAGGGGCTTGAGGCGTACACGCCGTACTACTACCAGGCGGGCACCCAGCTCGGCTCGCCCACCATCCGGCAGCCCTGGCTCGGCAGGCTGAGCCGCTACGGCTACCAGCCGCCGCGCCACTTCGTCCCCAGCTCCATCCCGATGCGCTTCCAGCCGGGCGTGATGGCCGACGTGGACCACTGGGTGAAGCGCCACGCCCACCACATGCTGTACGTGTACGGACAGAACGACCCCTGGGGCGCCGAGCGCTTCAGCGTCGGGAAACACCCCGACGACAGCTACGTCTTCACCGCGCCCGGCATGAACCACGGCGCGAACGTCGACGGTCTCGCCCCCGCCGAGAAGGCGAAGGCCACCGCCCGCATCCTGGCCTGGGCCGGGGTCGCCCCGGCGTCGGTGCAGGCCGACCCGCAGCGGGCCAAGCCGCTCGCCCCGTACGACGCGACGCTGGACCACAGGGGCCTGGAGCGCGAACCGTCCCTGCGGCCCTGACCCCGGCTCCGGACGCCAACCACCCCTGAAAGCAACCGGATTGAGCAGTGCCCGCCGCGAAGTCGCGCGGCAGGCACTGTCTCTGTCGGAGGGTCAGTAGGTCAGACCGTGCCCCACCGGATACAGCACCTTCGTGGGGTCGTCCGCGCGCTGGACGGGAACCGGCAGCAGACCGCGTGGCGTGACCCGGCCCGCGATCACCCGTGCCGCAGCCCGGAGTTCGACATCCGTCCAGCTGTACGTCGCGAGCGCGGCCCGGACCCCGGGGAGCTGCGCGATGTCGTACGGATTGCGCACCGCGATCTGCACCACCGGGACCCCTGTCGTGACCAGCGCCGCCACCAGCTTGGTCTGGGCATCGCCCGCGACCACGTCGTAGGTGCCGACGATCACGGCGTCCTTGCCCGCGGCGGCGGCCACCGCGCTCTTGATCAGGGCCGCGGTGGGCGCGGTGCCGGTCGGCAGCACCGCGGTGGTGAAGCCGAGACCGGTCAGCTCCTTGCCGAGCACCGTGGTGGGCGGGCCGGTGGTCCCCGAAGGCGAGGCCGGGTCGGGGCCGACGACCAGCAGACTCCTGGTGCGGCGCCGGGAGAGCGGCAGCAGCCTGTCCTGGTTCACCAGCAGGGTGGTGGTCCGCTCGGCGATCCGGTCGGCCGCCGCCAGATGGAGCCGGGTGCCGACCGTCCGGTCGATCCGGACACCGGGCACGTACGGGCTGCTGAGGAGAGCGCGCCGCTCCTTGAGCCGCAGGATCCGCAGGATCGATTCGTCCAGCCGCTCCTCGGTGAGCTCGCCGCTGCGTACCGCGCTCAGCACCGCGTGCCAGGCGGTGTCCAGGTCCGGCGGGTTGAGCAGCTGGTCGACGCCGGCCTTGAGGGCCAGCACCGGCACCCGGTCGTCGCCGTACTTGTCCCGTACGCCCTGCATGCCCAGCGAGTCGGTGACGACGACGCCGTCGTACTTCAGCTCCTCGCGGAGGATGCCGGTGAGGATCGGCCGCGACAGGGTGGCCGGATCGTTGCTCGGGTCCAGCGCCGGGAACTGGATGTGCGCGGTCATGATCGAGTCGATCCCGGCGGCGATGGCGGCCTTGAAGGGCGGGGCGTCGATACGCTCCCACTCCTCGCGGCTGTGGGTGATGACCGGGATCCCGGTGTGGCTGTCGACCGCGGTGTCGCCATGGCCGGGGAAGTGCTTGGCGGTGGCGGCCACCTGCGCGCTCTGGTACCCCTGCACCTCGGCGGCGACCAGCCGGGCCACGGCGGCCGGTTCGGAGCCGAAGGAGCGGACGCCGATGACCGGGTTGGCGGGGTTCACATTGACGTCGGCGTCCGTCGAGTAGTCCTGCCGGATGCCGATCGCCCGCAGTTCGGCTCCGGAGATCCGGCCGACCGTACGGACGTCCTCGCGCGAGCGCCCGGCGCCCAGCGCCATCGCGCCGGGGAACAGCGCGGCCGGGTAGCCGACCCGGCAGACGATGCCGTGCTCCTGATCGGTGGCGATCAGCAGCGGTACGGGGGTGGGCTGGGCGAGACCGGCGCGCTGGATGCCGTTGGAGAGGGCCGCGATCTGGTGCGGGTCGCGGGTGTTGTGCGCCCAGCTGAAGTAGATGATGCCGCCGACGTGGTACTTGGCGATCAGCTCGGCCGCGGTGCGGACGCCGATCTCCTTCAGGTTGGCGTCGATGTCGGCCTGGTCGGGTGCGGTGGCGGAGTGTCCGTAGACCCGCATCACGAAGAGCTGGCCGACCTTCTCCTCGATGCTCATCCGGCCGATGAGCTTCTTGAGCCGCCGGTCGAGAGCGCTGGGGTCAGCGCCGGGACGGCGGGGACCGGCGTGTGCCGTGGTGCCCGTGGCTGCCGCGGCGACCGCGGCGGCGGTGGCGGTGAGCAGGGAGCGTCTGGAGGTGCGGTACTGCACTGGTGCCCCTTCCGGCCATGCTGCGCAAGGAATCTGAGGCCGGCCGGCACAGGGACGACAGTGCACTCCCCGCGCCGGCCGGCCTGAAGGAAACTTCCAAGCAGCACCGATATCCGGAAACTAACTGCCAGGTCAAGGGTGCGGGCCGGATCGGGGCGGCATTGGCCCATTTGCCCAGGGGCGGCGGCGCGACCGGGGCCCGGACTGCCCGCGTGTCTGGACTGCCCGCGTGCCCGGACTGGCCGAGGTGCCGACTGCCTGAGTGCCCGGACTGGCCGAGGTGCCGACTGCCTGAGTGCCCGGACTGGCCGAGGTGCCGACTGCCTGAGTGCCCGGACTGGCCGAGGTGCCGACTGCC
>NZ_JBHYWP010000036.1:53205-64553 GCF_042751845.1 Streptomyces sp. NPDC059398
CTGAGTGCCCGGACTGGCCGAGTGTCCGGGCTGACCGCGTGCCCGGGCTGACCGGCTGCCGGGGCTGATCGCTCGGGTCCCGCCGTCTGCCGGGTTCCGGGTGAGCGCTGCCCGCCGGGACCCGGCCGGGCCACCCGGGCGAGCGCTACGCGGCGGAGCGCCACCCGGCCGTGTGCTGCCCGGCGGAGCGCCACCAGGCCGTGTGCTGCCCGGCGGAGCGCTACCCGGCGGAGCGCTACCCGGCCGTGCGCTACCCGGCCGGGGGCGCGGCCGCCGCCGCTGTCAGCCGCTCCAGGTGTTCCCGACCCGCCGTCAGCAGCCCCGGCAGCTCCGCCGCCTGGGGGTACCAGCGCTTCTCGTACTCCCAGCAGAGCCACCCCCCGTCCGGCGCGAGCAGCTCCACGCACTCGCCGAGCGGCAGCACCCCGGCGCCGAGCGCGAGCGGGGTGGTGTCCTCGGCCGACGCGACATCCTTGACCTGGGTGTAGCCGAGGTGCGGGGCGAGCACGGCGTGGCTGGCCGCGGGGGTCTCGCCGCCCAGCCAGGTGTGCATCACGTCCCAGAGCGCGCCGATGTTCCGGTGGCCGACCGGGCCGAGCACCCGGGCCGCGTCGGCGCCCGTGCGGTGCGAGTCATGGGTTTCGAGGAGGATCCGTACGCCCTTGTCGGCGGCGACCTCGGCGGCCGCTCCCAGCCTGCGGGCGGCGGCCGCGTCGGCCTCGGCCGAGTCCTGGCCGCCACCGCCGGGGAAGACCCGGACGAACGGTGCGCCGAGGTCGGCGGCGAGGAAGACCAGTTCGGCGATATCGCCCTCGATCTCCTTGTCGTCACCGGGTGCGGCCACCCTCACGTATCCGGCCACTCCGAGGATCTCGACCCCGTTGCGGGCGAACTCATCGGCCGCAGCGGCCCGTTCCCGCAGTCCGGTGCCGGGGTGCAGGACCTCCTCGGCGTGGGCGCGCAGTTCGACCCCCTGGTAGCCGTTGTCCGCCGCGAGCCGTACCACGTCCGGGACGGTGATTCCTGGCACTCCGAGGGTGGAGAACGCGAATTTCAACGCACTGTTCCTTCCTGAAGGCTGAGCCGCCGGGCCTGGCTTCCGGCGCCCCGGCAGTTCCGTCCGATCCGGCCGGTTCCGTCTGGTCCGACCGGTTCCGTCTGATCCGTTGGCCCGTCCGGGCCCTGGTCTCCGTTTGCCCCGGTTCCCGCGGATCCTGCCTGCTGATGCCAGGTCATCATTGGTCCACGGGACCCGTCCCCGGCAATCCGCCTCGCGGTCGGGGCCGCCCATCGCCCCGGCCGGCGCATGGCGGAGGCACGGCGGGACCTGTCACCGGCCGGGCGGAGCCGTCGACGCGCGGATCACCAGCTCGCCCCGCACCACCGCGACCCCGCCCTTCGGCGCCGCCTCCCGGCCCATCGCGAGCCGCCCGGCCCGCGCCCCCGCCTCGTACAGCGGAAGCCGCACCGTCGTCAGGGCCGGCGACGCGTCCACCGAGAACGGCAGATCATCGAAACCGGCCACCGAGACGTCATCGGGAATCCGCAGCCCCTGGTCCCGCAGCGCCGCGCACGCGCCCAGCGCCACCGTGTCGTTGGCCGCCACGACGGCCGTCAGCCCCGGTTCCCTGCGCAGCAGTTCGAGGGTGGCGTCATAGCCGGAGCGGCGGTCGTAAGGCCCGTGCACCGTGAGCCCGTCCGATCCGTCGGACAGCCCGGCCGCCGCCATGGCCAGCCGGTGGCCCGCCAGGCGGTCGCGGGTGGTGGTCCGTTCGGCGGGACCGGCCGCATAGCCGATCCGCCGGTGTCCGAGCGTCAGCAGATGTTCGGTGAGCCGCTGCCCGCCGCCCCGGTTGTCGAAGGGCAGCGCGGTGACCGCGGACTCGCTGCCGGGGACCGGCGGGCGCCCGCAGAGCACCACCCGGGTTCCGGCGCCGGCGAGTCTGGTGAGCTTCGCGGAGACGGCGGCGGTGTGCTCCGGATCCTCGATGGCGCCGCCGGTCAGCACGACCGCGGTGGCGCGCTGGCGCTGGAGCAGCGTGAGATAGGTGAGTTCGCGCTCCGGGGAGCCGCCGGTGTTGCAGACGACCGCCAGCTTCTCGCCGCCCCCGCGTCCGCTGCCCTCCTGGCCGCTGATCTCCGACTGGGCCGCCCCCGCCATGATGCCGAAGAACGGGTCGGCGATGTCATTGACCAGGACGCCGACCAGGTCGGACGTGGCGGCTGCCAGGGAGCTGGCCGGGCCGTTCAGTACGTAGTCCAGCTCGTTCACGGCCGCCAGTACGCGCTCCCGGGTGGCCGCCGCCACCGGGTAGTTGCCGTTGAGCACACGGGACACCGTCGCCGGGGAGACCCGTGCGCGGGCCGCGACGTCCGAGAGCGTCGTTGTCATGTCTGCCTCCGTGCCACTCGCCCGCATCTCCTGTCACATGATCCCGCTCGGCTGACCGCCCCGCGCGGCTGCCCGCGCCCGTTGCCGCGGGCCCGCCTCTTGTCGGGGCCGGTGTCCGCAGGTTAGCTTCATAGCGCGTAGAAAGCGCTTGCTATCGCTCGCTTCCTACCGCACGCTTGCCATCGCCCGGTGCGGGCCGTGTGCACGGCCTGTGTGCAGGACCGCGTGCGTCACCCTGTGGAGGGACCTTTCGTGACACGTAAGACAGTGCGGATCGCCATGAACGGCGTGACCGGCCGGATGGGCTACCGCCAGCACCTCGTCCGCTCCCTCCTCGCGATCCGCGAGGAGGGCGGCCTCGACCTCGGCGACGGCACCCGGCTCTGGCCCGAGATCGTCCTCGTCGGCCGCCGTGAGCAGGCGCTCAGGGAGATGGCCGAGAAGCACGGGCTCGACCAGTGGTCCACCGACCTCGACGCCGTACTCGCCGACCCGGCCGTCGACATCTACTTCGACGCCCAGGTCACCTCGGCCCGCGAGGAGGCGCTGCGCAAGGCCATCGCCGCCGGGAAGCACATCTACACCGAGAAGCCGACCGCCACCGGCCTGGAGGGCGCCCTTGAGCTGGCGCGACTGGCCAGGACCGCCGGAATCAAGCACGGTGTCGTCCAGGACAAGCTGTTCCTGCCGGGGCTGCTGAAGCTCAAGCGCCTCATCGACGGCGGCTTCTTCGGGAAGATCCTGTCCGTCCGGGGTGAGTTCGGCTACTGGGTCTTCGAGGGCGACTGGCAGGAGGCCCAGCGCCCCTCGTGGAACTACCGCGCGGAGGACGGCGGCGGCATCGTCGTGGACATGTTCCCGCACTGGGAGTACGTCCTGCACGAGCTGTTCGGCCGGGTCACCTCCGTACAGGCCCTCGCCGCCACCCACATCCCGCAGCGCTGGGACGAGCGGTCCGAGCCGTACCCGGCGACCGCCGACGACTCCGCCTACGGGATCTTCCAGCTGGAGAGCGGAGCGGTCGCCCAGATCAACTCCTCCTGGGCGGTGCGGGTCAACCGCGACGAGCTGGTCGAGTTCCAGGTCGACGGAACCGAGGGCTCTGCCGTCGCGGGGCTCCGCAACTGCCGTGTCCAGCACCGCAGTTCCACACCCAAGCCGGTCTGGAACCCGGACCTGCCCGCCACCCACGCCTTTCGCGACCAGTGGCAGGAGGTCCCGGACAACGGCGACTTCGACAACGGCTTCAAGGTCCAGTGGGAGCTCTTCCTGCGTCACATCGCGCTCGACGAGCCGTACCACTGGGACCTGCTGGCGGGCGCCCGCGGTGTGCAACTCGCCGAGCTGGGGCTGAAGTCGTCCGCCGAAGGCCGCCGTCTCGACGTCCCGGAGATCACGCTGTGACGATCCTGCTGCCACGCGCCGACGGTGCGGGCCCCGGCGGTACGTACGCCTACACGCCCCGCACCGAACCCGCCGCCTTCACGGCCGGCGGCGCCCCGCTCGCCTCCCGTACGGTCTTCTCGGCCGCCCATGTCGTCGCCGACCCGTACGCCGATGTGTCGCCGGACGGGCCGCCCGCCGTCGACTGGGACGCCACCCTCGCCTTCCGCCGCCACCTCTGGTCCCACGGGCTCGGCGTGGCGGAGGCCATGGACACCGCGCAGCGCGGCATGGGCCTGGACTGGCCGGTCGCCGCCGAGCTGATCCGCCGCTCCGCGGCCGAGGCCAGGGCGGCCGGCGGCGCCATCGCCTGCGGTGTCGGCACCGACCAGCTGGCACCCGGCGATGTGACGCTGGACCAGGTCACCGAGGCGTACGAGGCCCAGCTCGCCGTCGTCGAGGAGACCGGGGCGCAGGCCATCCTGATGGCATCGCGCGCGCTCGCCGCGACGGCGAAGAGCCCCGACGACTACCTGGAGACCTACGGCCGACTGCTGCGCCAGTCCGCGGAGCCGGTCATCCTGCACTGGCTCGGGCCGATGTTCGACCCGGCGCTCGACGGCTACTGGGGCTCGCCCGACCTGGACGCGGCGACCGACACCTTCCTGGAGGTCATCGCGGCCCACCCGGACAAGGTGGACGGCATCAAGGTCTCGCTGCTCGACGCGGAGCGCGAGGTACAGCTGCGCCGCAGGCTCCCTGACGGGGTCCGCTGCTACACCGGGGACGACTTCAACTACCCCGAGCTGATCGCGGGCGACGAGCGCGGCTTCAGTCACGCGCTGCTCGGCATCTTCGACCCGCTGGGCCCGCTCGCCGCCGAGGCGGTCCGGGTCCTGGACACCGGCGACGCCCAGGGCTTCCGCGACCTCCTGGACCCCACGGTCGAGCTGTCCCGGCATCTCTTCCAGACCCCGACCCGCTTCTACAAGACGGGTGTGGTCTTCCTGGCCTGGCTGGCCGGGCACCAGGAGCACTTCACGATGGTCGGCGGCCTCCAGTCGGCCCGCTCGCTGCCGCATCTGGCGCGGGCGTACGAACTGGCGGACCGGCTCGGCCTCTTCCCCGATCCGGCGCTCGCCCAGAGCAGGATGACGTCCCTGCTCCATGTGTACGGAGTCGCACAGTGACCGCAGACCTCGCCCGCTTCAGCATCAACCAGATGACCGTGAAGCAGCTCTCCCTGCCCGAACTCGTCACCGCCTGCACCGACCTGGGCGTTCCCGGGGTGGGCCTCTGGCGCGAGCCTGTCCAGCGGTACGGGGTGGAGGCGGCCGCCGCACTCGTACGGGAGGCGGGACTGCGCGTCACCACCCTCTGCCGCGGCGGTTTCCTCACCGCGACGGAACCGGCCGAGCGGGCGGCGGCGCTGGCGGACAACCGTACGGCGATCGACGAGGCCGTGACCCTGGGTACCGACACCCTGGTGCTGGTCTCGGGCGGACTCCCGGCCGGCTCCAGGGACCTGCACGGCGCCCGCGAGCGGATCGCGGACGCCCTGGCCGAACTCGGCCCCTACGCGGCCGAGCGCGGGGTGCGCCTGGCGATCGAACCGCTGCACCCGATGTTCGCCGCGGACCGCTGTGTCGTCTCGACCCTGACCCAGGCCCTGGACCTGGCGGAACGCTTCCCCGCCGAGCAGGTGGGCGTCGCCGTGGACACGTACCACATCTGGTGGGACGACCGGGCGCCCGCGCAGGTGGTCCGGGCGGGCGAGGGCGGCCGTATCTGCACCTTCCAGCTGGCGGACTGGACCACCCCGCTGCCGGCGGGCGTCCTGAACGGCCGCGGACAGCTCGGTGACGGGTCGGTGGACCTGCGGGAGTGGCGCGAGCGGGTGGACGCGGCCGGGTACACCGGGCCGGTCGAGGTGGAGTTGTTCAACGAGGAGCTGTGGGCGCGGGACGGTGTGGAGCTGCTGCGGGAGACCGCCGAGCGGTATGTGAAGCACGCGCTGTAGCCGTACGGGAGCCGTAGGGGAACTGCCGGGAGCCGTACGGAACCGCGCACGGAACGCGCTCCTCCGGGGTGACGTCAGGAGGCGGGGACGCGCTGGGCGAGGAAGAGGGCTGCGCGGTCGAGTGCCTGGTCGGCCTCGTCGAGCGTCCCGCCCGCGAAGGCCTGGAAGACGTGCGGTGCGTCCGCGGTGATGTCGAGGATGACGTCGACTCCGGCGTCCCTGGCGCGGGTGGCGAGGCGGGTCGAGTCATCGAGCAGGATCTCGTTGCCGCCCACCTGGATGAGAAGCGGGGGGAAGCCGGTCAGGTCGGCGAAGAGAGCCGGGCTGAGCAGGGGCTGCTCGGGGTCCTGGCCGGCGAGGTACATGGCCCCGGTGTGCAGCACGGCGTCGCGGGTGAAGACCGGGTCGACGCCCTCCTTGGCCGTCATGCTCCCGCCGGTCCTGGTGGCGTCGAGGCCCGGCGAGAAGGCCACGATCGCGGCGGGCAGCGGCAGGCCCGCGTCGCGGGCGGCGAGCGAGGTGGTGACCGCGTAGCCGCCACCGGCGGAGTCTCCGGCGAAGGCGACAGATGACGGGTCGAGGCCGCTGTCGAGAAGGGCGCGGTAGGCGCTCAGATTGTCCTCAAGACCCGCCGGGAACGGGTGCTCGGGGGCCAGCCGGTACTCCACCGAGTACGAGGCGAAGCCGGTCTTGGAGACGAGCTGCGCGGTCAGCGGGAGCGCGGTCTCCGGTGAGCCGAAGACGAAGCCCCCGCCGTGGAAGTACAGGATGGTGCCGGGCCGGGCCCCGCTCTCCGGTGTGACGTGCAGGGCGGGCCGGTCGCCGAGCGTGGTCGGCGCGGTGCGCACGTCGTCCGGCACGAACATCGTGTCCATGAGGGCCCTGAACCCGGCGCGCAGTTGCCCGACGGAGCGCGGGCCGTCGGGCCGGGGCCGGCGGAGCATCGCGTCGACCTCGGCGAGCTGTTGCTTGCTCATCTGCTTCCTCCCGTGTGCTGCATGCTTTCCACTACACTATATTCCATGGCATATAAATCGGCTGAAGGTCCCGTTGACCTCCCCGCGTTCTTCGCGGATCTCGTCCGCTGCGAGACGCGCCTGTACAACGCGCTCAACGACCACCTGCGCGAGCGGCACGGGATCGTGACGTCGCAGTTCGAGTTCCTGCGGTTCCTCCGGGAGCATTCGGGGGCCCGGGTGGCCGACGTCGCCGCGGAGTTCGCCATCGGCGCCGGCGCGACCAGTAAGAGCGTCGACCGCCTGGAGCAGCGGGGCTTGATCGTCCGCCAGGCCAACCCGGCGGACCGCAGATCCTCATTGCTGGCCCTGACCGGCGACGGCTCACAGCTCCTCCACGCCGCCGAGGTCACCTTCACCGCACGCCTGGGCGAGCTGGTCGAAGACACCCTCGACCAGAACGCGACAGCGGCCGTCGGCCGGGCCCTTCGTCAGCTGCGGTCCGCGCTCGAACGCGACGGGGTCGGCACCCCCACCGGCTGAGAGGCCCGGCCCCCGCCGCCTGCCCGGTGCGCGGCCGCCTGCCCGGCGCGTGGCCGCCGGGGGAGCCGATGGCCGGGATGCCCCTGGCCTGTTACGGCCTCCAGGGGGCGGTGCGGTGGCCACCCGGGGACGGTGGTGTGCGAACTCCGCTGACCCGAAGGGCGGTTGACCAGGGGCTGAAAGTCGTCGGTCAGCCGGATAAACCTGATGCGGGGCGAGATCGCTGCATCGAAGTAACTCCTCCGCTGCTCCGGGCGAGTTGGGCGGACCGGCGGTTAGCGTTCCGGTGGTCCTGGGGGGATTGCCGGTGATGTCGCCGTCTGTTCTCTCTTCCACCGTTTGGTGCGCCGACGCCGATCACCGCCGTCACAAAGGAGAACGCGACTGATGACCGTTGAGACCGGCCCGGAGACCGGAGTGCGGCCGCCCGCGCAGTCCAGTCTGAGCACGGCAGCCGCCCGTAACCTCGCCACCACGACCAAGTCCGCCCCGCAGATGCAGGAGATCACCTCCCGGTGGCTGCTGCGGATGCTCCCCTGGGTGGAGACCAAGGGCGGCGCCTACCGGGTGAACAGACGGCTGAGCTACACCGTCGGGGACGGGGTCATCGAGTTCGTCCAGGACGGCTCAGGTGTCCGGGTGGTCCCGCGCGAGCTCGGCGAGCTGGCGCTGCTGCGTGGCTTCGACGACGTCGAGGTGCTGACCGCCATCGCCGACCGGTGCGTCCAGCGCGACTTCCGGGCCGGTGAGGTGCTGGCCGAGCGCGGCAGCCCCGCCGAGCAGATCCATCTGATCGCCCACGGCCGGGTCAGGCAGACCTCCATCGGGAAGTACGGCGACGAGACAGCGGTCGCCCTGCTCGCCGACGGCGACCGGTTCGGCGAGAACGCCCTGCTGGACACCGAAGCGACCTGGGACTGCACGGCCAAGGCCGAGACCGCGGGCACCCTGCTCACCCTCTCCCGCGCCGACTTCGACGCCGTGCTCTCCGAGGCGCCGGGCCTCCAGGCCCACATCCGGGAGTTCGGCTCGCTCTCCGGCAAACCGCAGACCCGGCACGGCGAGGCCGAGATCGCGATGTCGGCCGGGCACACCGGCGAGGCACAGCTGCCGGGCGCCTTCGTCGACTACGAACTCCGTCCACGTGAGTACGAACTCTCCGTGGCGCAGACGGTGCTGCGGGTCCACAGCAGGGTCGCCGACCTCTTCAACGGGCCGATGAACCAGACGGAGGAGCAGCTCAGGCTCACCATCGAGGCGCTGCGCGAGCGCCAGGAGCACGAGCTGATCAACAACCGCGAATTCGGGCTGCTCCACAACGCCGCCTTCAAGCAGCGCATCCAGACCCAGTCGGGCCCGCCCACCCCGGACGACCTCGACGAGCTGCTGAGCCGGCGCCGCGGCACCAGGCTCTTTCTCGCCCACCCCCGGACGATCGCGGCGATCGGGCGCGGCTTCAACGCCTACGGGGTCTATCCGGACCATGTCGACCTCGGCGGCCAGCAGGTCCCGGCCTGGCGCGGGGTCCCGATCCTGCCCTGTAACAAGATCCCCGTCAGCGAGGAGAACACCAGCTCCATCCTCGCCATGCGCACCGGCGAGGACAACCAGGGCGTCATCGGCCTGCACCAGACCGGCCTGCCGGAGGAGTACGAACCGGGGCTCTCGGTGCGCTTCATGGGCATGAACGAGCAGGCGATCATCTCGTACCTGGTCACCGCCTACTACTCCGCGGCCGTCCTGCTGCCCGACGCGCTCGGCGTGCTGGAGAACGTACAGATCGGCCACCGCGCCTGAGTCCTGGCGGGCCCGGCCACCTCACCAAGGAGCTAAGGATGCCCGATCCCGGGCCTTCACCCCGGCAGCCGAGCGCTGCCCTGCAACGGATTCTGTGCGGCCCCAGCGGACTGGGCACGGCGGGCCTGCACCTGGGCCGGCGGGCGGAACTCCTGGAGCACACTGAGACCCTGGAGCACCCCGGACCCCCGGAACTCGCGGCGCATCCGGAATCCGCGGTGCACCTGGAGCCCCCGGCGCACCAGGAAGCCCTGGTTTCACCGGCGCCCCCGGTCCTCCCGGGCCCCCTGGTTCCACCGCAACACCTGGCTCTCCCGGGGCGCCCGGTTCCGCCGGGACCCCCCGCCTTCCCGGTCCCCCCGGCCCCTTCGGCGTCCCGGTCGGCGGACCCGGTGGAGGGCACGCCGGTCCCCGGTCTCTACCACCATCCGGTGGCCCACCCCGACCCGGTGCGGGTGGCGGAGGTCAGCCGGCGGATCAAGGCATGGGCGGTGGACGAGGTCCAGGCGTTCCCCCCGGAGTGGGAGGACCAGTTCGACGGCTTCTCCGTCGGCCGGTACATGGTCGCCTGCCACCCGGACGCGCCCAGTGTCGACCATCTGATGGTCGCCACCCGGCTGATGGTCGCCGAGAACGCGGTCGACGACTGCTACTGCGAGGACCACGGCGGTTCGCCCATCGGGCTCGGCAGCCGCCTGCTGCTGGCCCACACCGCCCTCGACCCGCTGCACACGACCCAGGAGTACCAGCCGGAGTGGGCCGAGTCGCTCCTCTCGGACGCGCCCCGGCGCGCCTACCGCTCCGCCATGGAGTACTTCAGCCGCCAGGCCACCCCCTCGCAGACCGACCGGTACCGGCACGACATGGCCCGTCTGCACCTGGGATACCTGGCCGAGGCCGCCTGGTCCCAGACGGACCACGTACCCGAGGTGTGGGAGTACCTGGCGATGCGCCAGTTCAACAACTTCCGCCCCTGCCCCACCATCACCGACACCGTCGGCGGCTACGAACTCCCCGCCGACCTGCACGCCCAGCCGGCGATGCAGCGGGTCATCGCGCTCGCGGGCAACGCCACGACGATCGTCAACGACCTCTACTCGTACACCAAGGAACTCAACAGCCCCGGCAGACATCTGAATCTGCCCGTGGTGATCGCCGAACGTGAGGCCGTCTCCGACCGGGACGCCTATCTGAAGGCGGTCGAGGTCCACAACGACCTCATGCACGGCTTCGAGAGCGAAGCCGCCGCGCTGGCTGCCGAGTGCCCCGTCCCGAGCGTGCTGCGTTTCCTCCGGGGCGTGGCCGCGTGGGTCGACGGCAACCACTACTGGCACCGGACCAACACCTACCGATACAGCCTGCCCGATTTCTGGTAAGGAACGGACTCCACCATGACCAGCACCGAGCTCACCACCGACGCCCCCGTCTTCATCCCCAGCCCGGCGTCGCCGTACCAGGGTGACATCGCCCGGTACTGGGACCGCGAGGCCAGGCCCGTGAATCTGCGTCTCGGTGACGTGGACGGGCTCTACCACCACCACTACGGCATCGGCGACGTCGACCACGTGGCCCTGGGGGACCCCCGCGACAGCGAGTACGAGAAGAGGCTGATCGCCGAGCTCCACCGGCTGGAGTCGGCGCAGGCCGAAGTCCTCCTGGACCAGCTCGGATCCATCGGGCGCGACGACACGCTCGTGGACGCGGGCTGCGGCCGGGGCGGTTCGATGGTGATGGCCCACCAGCGGTTCGGCTGCAAGGTCGAGGGGGTCACCCTCTCCGCCAAGCAGGCCGACTTCGGCAACGAGCGTGCGCGGGAACTGGGTATCGACGACCATGTCCGCGCCCGGGTGTGCAACATGCTCGACACGCCCTTCGATGCGGGGCAGGCCGCGGGCTCGTGGAACAACGAGTCGAGTATGTACGTCGACCTGGACGACCTCTTCGCCGAGCACTCCCGCATCCTCGGGACCGGTGGCCGCTATGTGACCATCACCGGCTGCTGGAACCCGCGTTACGGCCAGCCGTCGAAGTGGGTCTCCCAGATCAACGCGCACTTCGAGTGCAACATCCACTCCCGCCGGGAGTATCTGAAGGCCATGGCGGACAACCGCCTCGTACCGCAGACCATCGTCGACCTGACGGCCGCGACCCTGCCCTACTGGGAGCTGCGGGCCACGTCCTCTCTGGTCACCGGGATCGAGGAGGCGTTCATCAACTCGTACAAGGACGGCTCGTTCCAGTACCTGCTGATCGCGGC
>NZ_JBHYWP010000037.1:0-44740 GCF_042751845.1 Streptomyces sp. NPDC059398
GGCGGGGGCGCGGCCGCGGGCGCGCGCCACCCCCCCCCCCCCCCCCCGGCTCCGCGCGCGGTTGTCGGTGCCCAACCGGCGGCGGCCGCCCCCGCGGCCCGTTCTCTGATCTTCCGGGTCATGGACGACCGGGCTTGCCTCAGGCGAGCCCGGCCACCAGGTCGGCGACCGACTTGCGCCGGCCGGTGAAGAAGGGGACCTCTTCGCGTACGTGCATCCGAGTCTCGGAGCCCCGCAGATGACGCATCAGGTCCACGATGCGGTACAGCTCGTCGGCCTCGAAGGCGAGCAGCCACTCGTAGTCGCCGAGCGAGAAGGAGGCCACGGTGTTGGCCCGTACGTCCGGGTAGCCGCGGGCCATCCTGCCGTGCTCGGCGAGCATCCGGCGGCGGTCCTCGTCGGCCAGCAGGTACCAGTCGTAGGACCGTACGAAGGGGTACACCGAGATGTAGTCGCGGGGGGTCTCGTCGGCGAGGAACGCCGGGATGTGCGACTTGTTGAACTCGGCGGGGCGGTGCAGCGCCATGTTCGACCAGACCGGCTCGACCGCGCGGCCGAGGCGGGTGCGGCGGAAGAGGTTGTACGCGGTCTGGAGCTCGTCCGCGGTCTCAGCGTGCCACCAGATCATCAGGTCCGCGTCGGCGCGCAGCCCGGAGACGTCGTACGTGCCGCGGACGGTGATGTCCTTGGCGGCGAGCTGGTCGAACAGTTCCTGGACCTCACCGGCCACCGCGGTGCGGTCGGTGTCGCCGGGGAGCACGTCGCGCAGCTTGAAGACGGACCACAGCGTGTAGCGCACGACCTCGTTGAGGTCCTTCGCCTTCTTGCCCGCGTTCGGGGCCTTGGGGGACGTCACGGTCTCCGGTGCATCAGTCATGCCGCTATTCTCCCGCGCCGCCGGTGGTGCCCGACGCCAGGGTTGCTGTGATCTCCTTCGCAGCCCGCCCGGCGCTCGCCACACAGGCCGGGATGCCCACCCCGTCGTAGGCGGCGCCGCAGATCCGCAGCCCCGGCAGGGCGCCGACCGCCGCCCGCACCCGGGCCACCCGGGCGAGATGGCCGACCGGGTACTGGGGCAGCCCGCCGATCCACCGGGTCACCTCGGTGGCGACCGGTTTCGCCGTGAGTCCGACGGCCTCGCCCAGGTCGTGCAACGAGAGGTCCACCAGGTCGGCGTCCTCGCGGTGCAGATGCTCCTCGTCGCCGTAGCGGCCCAGCGAGGTCCGCAGCACGACGAGATCCGGGTCGGCGTCCGACCAGGCCCACTTACGGCTGGAGAAGGTGGACGCCTTGATGGCGTGGCCGTCCACGGGCGGTACGAGGAAGCCCGTCGATTCGGGGAGCCGCAGCTCCGTACGGCGGAAGGCCAGGGTGACCAGCGACATCGAGGCGTACTCGACGGCGGCCAGCTCGGCGGAGGCGGCGGGCGCCTCACCGGCCAGCAGCGCGGAGGCCGCCCAGGCGGGTACGGCGAGCACCACGGCGTCCGCGTCGAGGGTGCGGCCGCCGTCCTGTCCGCCGGTGCGGATCAGCCAGCCGTCCGGGGTGCGCCGCAGCTCCAGCGCGGGCCGGTGCAGCAGGACTTCGCCGCCCCCGGCGCGTACCGCGTCGGCCACGGCGACCGGAAGCGTGCCGATGCCGCCGTCGATGCCCATGAAGACCGGGCCGGACGCGGGAGCGGTGCGCTGCTGGAGCGAGCGCACCGCGGCGCCGAGCGTGGGGTTGCCGCGTGCGGCCTCGTAGAGCGCGGGGACGGCGGCGCGCATCGAGGTGCGGTAGACGTCGCCCGCGTAGACCCCGCCGAGCAGCGGCTCGACCAGCCGGTCGACGACCTCGCGGCCCATCCGGGCGGCCACGTACTCGCCCAGTGCGATGTCCTCGCCGATGTCGGCGGGCGGCAGCTCGGCGTCCCGGCCGATACGGCGCAGCCCCTCGTCGGAGAGCACACCGCCGAGCCCGTCCGGGCCGGCCGGTACGCCCATCACATGGCCGGTGGGCATCGGGGTCAGCGCGCCCCTGTTCCAGAGGGCGGCGCCGCTGGTGGCCGGCGGCTGGAGCGCGTCGCCCAGTCCTGCCTCACGCGCGAGGGCCACCGCCTCCGGGCGCCGGGCGAGCATCGACTCGGCGCCGAGGTCGACCCGTACGCCCTCGATCTCGCCGGTGTGGAGCTTCCCGCCGACCCGGCCCGCCCCCTCCAGGACCGTGACCCGGGCCCCGGTGCCGACCAGCCGGTGGGCTGCCGCGAGACCCGAGATCCCGCCTCCGACGACGACGACATGGGGCGTACGCGTGTCCGCATTCATGCCCCCACCCTCTCAAATCGGTTCCGGGGGTCCGACATGACGGTCCGGAACCGGCTCACCGACCGGAGAGAGGGCAGGAAGTCCGGTACGAAGAGCGGTGGACGAAGCGGTGACAGGCCCGGAGGTAGAGGCAATGGCAGTGGAACGACTAGTGGTCATCGGCGGGGACGCGGCAGGGATGGCAGCCGCATCCCAGGCCCGCAGGCTCAGGGGCCCCGATGAGCTGGAGATCATCGCCTTCGAGCGCTCTCCGTTCACCTCGTTCTCCGCGTGCGGCATCCCCTACTGGGTCGGCGGTGAGGTCGGCGAGCGGGACGATCTCGTCGCCCGCACCCCCGCTGAGCACCGCGCCCGTTCGATCGATCTGCGGATGCGGACCGAGGTGACGGAGATCGACGTCGGGGGGCAGCGGGTGCACGCCCGCGACCTGGAATCGGGGGCGGCCGGCTGGACGGCGTACGACAAGCTCGTCATCGCCACAGGAGCGCGTCCGGTGCGTCCCCCGCTGCCCGGTATCGACGCGCCGGGTGTGCACGGTGTGCAGACGCTGGGCGACGGCCAGGCCCTGATCGAGTCGCTGCGGGCGGCGTCCGGCAGCCGCGCGGTCATCGTGGGGGCCGGATACATCGGCGTCGAGATGGCGGAGGCGCTGCTGCACCGCGGGTACGAGGTGACGGTCCTGACCCGTGCCGCCCAGCCGATGTCCACGCTCGACCCGGACATGGGGAAGCTGGTCCATGACGCGATGGACGGCATGGGCATCTCCACGGTGACCGGCGCCGAGGTCACCGCCATCCGCACGGACGAGCGGGGACGGGCCCGCGCGGTCGCCACCGACGACGCCGAATACCCGGCGGACATCGTGGTCCTGGGGATCGGCGTGGAACCCCAGACCGGCCTCGCCGCCGCCGCGGGGCTGCCGCTGGGCGAGTACGGCGGGCTGCTGACCGATCTGTCGATGCGGGTGCGCGGGCACCGGAACATCTGGGCGGGCGGCGACTGCGTCGAGGTGCTCGACCTGGTCTCGGGCCGCACCCGGCACATCGCCCTCGGCACCCACGCGAACAAGCACGGCCAGATCATCGGATCGAACGTGGGCGGCGGGTACGGCACGTTTCCCGGTGTCGTCGGTACGGCGGTGAGCAAGGTCTGCGACCTGGAGATCGGCAGGACCGGACTGCGGGAGAAGGACGCGGACGCGGCCGGGCTGCGGTACGTCACGGCGACCATCGAGTCGACCCACAGCGCCGGTTACTACCCGGGCGCGGCCGTGATGACGGTGAAGATGCTCGCCGAGCTGCGGACCGGGCGGCTGCTCGGCACCCAGATCGTGGGGCGGGAGGGCGCGGCGAAGCGGGTGGACATCGCGGCCGTCGCACTCACCGCGGGGATGACGGTGGAGCAGATGGTCACGCTGGACCTGGGGTACGCGCCGCCGTTCTCACCGGTCTGGGACCCGGTGCTGGTCGCCGCGCGGAAGGCGGTCACCGAGGTGCGCCGGGCGGGGATGCAGCAGGGCGGAACCGCGTAAGCAGGAGGGACGCCAGGGCTCACGGCCCTGGGTGTGCCGAACGGTCGGGGCCGTCCGGCACACCGGGAACGGAGCTGGGCGTTCAGCGGGCCGTGTGGGTGTGGACGTACTCCACCAGCCGGGTCAGCGCGTCGGGATCGGTCGTCGGAAGGACGCCGTGGCCGAGGTTGAAGACATGGCCCTCAAGACCGGCCGCCGCGGCCAGCACCTCGTCGGCCTTGGCCGCGACGGCCTCCGGGGTGGAGAAGAGGACGGCCGGGTCGAGGTTGCCCTGGAGCGCCTTGCCGGGGCCGACCCGCCGGGCCGCCTCGTCCATCGGCACCCGCCAGTCGACGCCGACGACATCCGCGCCGGCCTCCCCCATCAGCCCGAGCAGCTCACCGGTGCCGACACCGAAGTGGATGCGCGGCACCCCGTACGGCGCCACCGCGTCGAAGACCTTCGCCGAAGCGGGCATCACCGAGCGCCGGTAGTCGGCCGGAGCGAGCGCGCCCACCCAGGAGTCGAAGAGCTGGACGGCGCTCGCACCCGCCTCGATCTGGATCCGGAGGAAGGCGGCGGTGATCCCGGCGAGCCGGTCGAGCAGCTCGGCCCAGAGCTCCGGTTCGCCGTACATCATGGCCTTGGTGTGCTCGTGGTTGCGGGACGGGCCGCCCTCCACGAGGTAGCTCGCGAGCGTGAAGGGCGCACCGGCGAACCCGATGAGCGGGGTGTTCCCCAGCTCGGCGGTGAGCATGCCCATCGCCTCGGTGACGTACCAGACGTCGGCAGGCTCAAGGTCACGCAGTTGCGCGAGGTCGGCGCGGGTGCGGACCGGCCGGGCGATCACCGGGCCGACCCCGGGCTTGATGTCGAGGTCGATCCCGATGGCCTTGAGCGGTACGACGATGTCGCTGAAGTAGATCGCGGCGTCCACCTTGTGGCGGCGGACCGGCTGGAGAGTGATCTCCGTGATCAGGTCGGGCCGCGTGCACGAGTCGAGCATCGCGATCCCCTCGCGCACCTTCAGGTACTCGGGGAGTGAGCGGCCGGCCTGCCGCATGAACCAGACAGGGGTGTGCGGCACCGGCTCACGCCTGCAGGCCTTGAGGAAGGCGGAGTCGGCTGTCGGGTTCTGGGCGCCCAGAGGGCGGTCGTTGACACTCACGCGGAGAAGTTTCGCATGTGCGGGGGAAGCCGTTTCCCCGGCCCGGGTGTCCCTCCGCACGCAACTGCGTCGTTCCGCCTAGTCTTCCCCGCATGGCTGCGGCTCAGGAACGATTTTCAGATGGCGCTGACGGTGCGAACGGCACGGAGACGGACTCCGTCCCGCCCGTCCCGCCCGAGTTCAGGCAGGCGGTCGACGCCTTGCAGTCGGCGCGCCTGCGGCCGGAGATGGAGATCGACCCGACCAAGCCGCCGCGCAAGCTCGCACCGTACGCCTACGCGCTGGAGGCCGCGGTCGTCGAGGACGACAACGACCTGGCCGACGGCAGGCTCGTCCTGCTGCACGACCCGGCCGGGCACGACGCCTGGCAGGGGTCCTTCCGGCTGGTGACACTGGTCCGCGCCGAGCTGGAACCCGAGATGGCCGCCGACCCGCTGCTGCCCGAGGTCTGCTGGTCGTGGCTGACGGGCGCGCTGCAGGGGCGCGGACTGTCGTACGGGGAGGCCAGCGGCACCGTCACACGGGCCGGTTCGCACTATTTCGGCGGCCTCGCGGAGCGCAAGCCGGCGACCCAGATCGAGATCCGGGCCTCCTGGACCCCGCGTGAGGGGCTGGGCGGGGTGCCGGACACCGGGGCACACCTGGCCGCCTGGTGCGATCTGCTCTGCCAGATCGCCGGGCTGCCGCCGGTCGGACCGCCGGACGCCGGGGTGGTCTCGCTGCCGCAGCGCCGCGGACCACGCACCCACTGAGCCGCGCCCCCACCGGACCGTCACGCCCCTGCCACCGCACCCACCGGACCGTCACGCCCCTGCCACCGCACCCGCCGGACCGCCGTGGCCCCCTCTGCCGACGCGCGCCCACCGAACCCACCGCACCCACCGCACCGCCTCGGTCCCTGCCATCCCGACTGCCGAGTCGCACCCGCCGCGCATCCACCGCCCGCCCGGCCACACCCCCGCGCTGCGCGAGCCGACCGGCTACGTGCCCACCGGCCATATGCCCACGACCCGCACGCCTGCCGAGCCCGCGCCCGTCGATCGCGCCGTGCCCACGACCCGCACGCCCTTCGATCGCGCCGTGCCGACATCCCCGTGTGCTGACGCCCCGTCGGCTACCGCGCACTACCCGAGCCCCGGCCGGGGCGCCGCCCGACGCGCCGGGCGGCGCGGCAACGGCATGAACAGCGTCTTCGTGGGACACGGGCATCTTTCGAATGATCGGTCAGGCATCCGATTTGCCCGAATTGTTACTCACTAAATCGTGATCATTCTCTAAAGGCGGGCGGGTTTGCTGCCGAAGAAGTCTGTGACCCTTCAAGCACGGTTCGCCCCGGCTCTTCCCCCGGCCGGCACTCGTTCCGCACCTTCCCCCCAGGAGGCCTGGTGTCCGTTCTCCTAGAGCAGCCCGCAAGCCTGGTCGCCTACCGCCCGAACAAGCCGACGGCCATGGTCGTCGTGGCCGACCCACGCGTCCGCTCCACCGTCACCCGCCATCTGTGGGCCCTCGGAGTACGTGACGTCATCGAGGCGTCGTCCATCGCGGAGGCCCGTCCCCGCGTCGGCAAACCACGTGACATCTGCGTGGCCGACGTCCACCTGCCCGACGGTTCCGGGCTGACCCTGCTGTCCGAGACCCGGGCCGCAGGCTGGCCCAACGGTCTGGCACTCTCCGCCGCCGACGACATCGGCGCCGTGCGCAACGCCCTCGCGGGCGGCGTCAAGGGCTATGTCGTCACCGGCACCCGCAACAACATCGGCCACCCGACCCGGCCCGGCGCCGCACCCATCGGCGCCGCCCGGATGCAGCGCCGCCCCCCGGGTACCCCGAGCCACCCGGGTGGCTACCGCGAGCTCTCCGGCCGTGAGGTCGAAGTGCTGCGGCTGGTCGCCGAAGGTCAGTCCAACAAGGCCATCGGCGTCTCCATGGGCCTCTCGGCCCTGACCGTCAAGAGCCACCTCGCCCGCATCGCACGCAAGCTCGGCACGGGCGACCGGGCCGGGATGGTCGCGGTGGCGCTCCGTACCGGAATCATCCACTGACGTGATCGATCCGACAGGGCGGACCACCGCACGCCACTGACTGGTTTCAGCCCCCTCAGCACCCGTCGACGCAGCGCAACGTCGGCGGGTGCTGTGCGTTCACCGATACCCTTGACGGGTGACCGACGCTCAAGAGACCGCAGCAGAGACAGCACTGCGAACCACTGGGGGCGCTCCCCCGGCCGACGTCGAACAGGCGCCGATCCCCTTGCTGGAGCCCCGCGAGGGCATTCCGCCGGTGGTTGCCACCGATGAAGCACTGGCCGCTGTCGTGGCCGCGTTCGCCGCGGGGACAGGGCCTGTCGCCGTCGACGCCGAGCGCGCGTCCGGCTACCGGTACGGCCAGCGCGCGTACCTGGTGCAGCTGCGCCGTGAGGGCGCGGGCAGCGCCCTCGTCGATCCGGTGGGCTGCCCCGACCTCTCCGCACTCGGCGCGGCCATCGCCGACGCCGAGTGGGTGCTGCACGCCGCCACTCAGGACCTCCCCTGCCTGCGGGAAATAGGCATGATTCCCAGCCGGATCTTCGACACCGAGCTGGCCGGGCGGCTGGCCGGATTCCCGCGGGTCGGCCTCGGCGCCATGGTCGAGAGCGTGCTGGGCTTCACGCTGGAGAAGGGCCACTCGGCGGTCGACTGGTCGACCCGCCCGCTCCCCGAGCCCTGGCTGCGCTACGCCGCGCTCGACGTGGAGCTGCTGGTCGACCTCCGGGACGCGCTGGAGGAGGAGCTGGAGGGACAGGGGAAGCTGGGCTGGGCGCTGGAGGAGTTCGAGGCCATCGCTTCGGCGCCGCCCGCCCCGCCGCGCAAGGACCCCTGGCGCCGTACGTCCGGGATGCACAAGGTGCGCAGGCGCCGTCAGATGGCGGTGGTGCGGGAGCTGTGGAACACCCGCGACGCGGTGGCGCAGCGGCGCGACGTCTCCCCCGGGAAGGTCCTCGGTGACGGCGCCATCGTCGAGGCGGCGCTCGGTCTCCCGGCGAATCTCCAGGAGCTCACCGCACTGCCGGGTTTCGGCCACCGCATGGGCAAGCGCCAGCTGGAGCAGTGGCAGGCCGCTGTCGACCGGGCGAAGGCGCTCCCCGACACCGCGCTCCCGCAGCCGGGCCAGCAGGTGGCAGGCCCGCCGCCGCCCCGCGCCTGGGCGGACAAGGACCCGGCCGCCGCCGCCCGGCTCTCCGCTGCGCGCGCGGCCGTTTCGGCACTCGCCGATGAGCTGAACATGCCACAGGAGAATCTGATGACCCCGGACACCGTGCGCCGGGTGTGCTGGGAGCCGCCGCGGGAGCGGACAGTGGAGTCGGTCTCGGCCGTGCTGGCCGGGCTGGGTGCCCGTCGCTGGCAGATCGAGCAGGTCGCTCCGCTGCTGACCGCCGCGGTCCAGGACCCGCCGGCCCGGAGCTGACAACCCGGGTCTGCGACGGCCCCGCCGCAGACCCGGACATCCCCGACGGCCATCCGGCCGTCCAGGGACCGGCCACCGACGGATTCGACCCCGATCCCAGGACACGCGTCTCCAGGGCTTCACCTGGTCAAGTCCGGACAAGTGGAGCGGACCACCCGATCTCTCCGGCGCGAAGACGGCAGGACAACCGCTGGACAACCGCTATTTCTGGCCGAATTCCAGGGCGGGTCCGTCCGGCCTCCGGGGCGCGGTGCCGCGCTGCTGTACGGACGGCACGGCACACCACGGGAGCCATGACCGGCGGGGAGAAGCGGACCGGTCAGGCCGGGGGGACGGGTGAGAGGCGATAGGCGTCCCCGTGGGTGATCACGCGGCCCGCGGTGGGTGGCGGGAAGTGGGTGCCCAGGACGAGGGTGCCGGTACCGGCGAGTGAGCCCAGCAGTTCGCGGCGGGTGGCCTCGGACTGTTGAGGGTCGATGTCGACGCAGCTGCCGATGGCGGGGTGGGCGAACTGGACGGGGTGGTGGACGCAGTCGCCGGTGATCAGCGCCGTCTCGCCGCGACTGGTCAGCTCGACGGCGATATGGCCGGGGGTGTGGCCAGGGGTGGGCAGCAGGCGCACCCCGGGGGCGATCTCGGCGGGGACGTCGACGAGGTCGAGCAGTCCTGCCTCCTCCACGGGGATGACGGAGTCCTCGAACATCTGCCGACGTGACTCGTCCATGTCGTAACCGGCCCAGAACTGCCGCTCGGTCCGAGAGGTGACATAGCGGGCGTGGGGGAAGGTGGGGACCCAACGGCCGTTCACCTCCTGGGTGTTCCAGCCGACGTGGTCGGTGTGCAGGTGGGTGAGGACGACCAGGTCGACGGAGTCGGGGGGAAATCCCGCGGCGGTGAGGCGCTCGGGGTAGCCGGTCCGGAGACGGTGCCATGCCGGGTTCGCACGCGTCTTGCCGTTGCCGATGCCGGTGTCGACGAGGATGCGCAGACCGCCCGCCTCGAACGCGAAGCTGTGGCTGTCGATGTGCAGGATGCCGTCGTGGTCCGCGAAGTCGGGGCGCAGCCAACGCTGTGGTGAGACCACGTCAGCGGTGGCGGCGGGCAGCAGCCAGGATCCGGTCGCGGGCGGCAGGGGGACCTCGTCGATGCGGTGGACCGTGACCTCACCCACCGGCCAGGAGGGGGCGGGCGCGGGAACGGTGGACTCGTCGGCCGGTGAAGTGTGCATGGCGGGTGGTTCCTTTCGTTCGCCGGATGCCGTCGGGCGGGCCGCCGGAGGCGTTGTCCGCGGGTTGCCCGCAAAGCGCCGGACGGGAGGGACAGAGGACACCCTCCCCGTAACGCGAAATATTTGCTTTAACGCACCGTAGACCCTACAGTCAGCTAAAGCAAAACTTTAGCTTTTATGGTGTGGTCACCGAACCAGCCCCACCGCTTCCAGCCTGTTCAGGGAGAGAACACCCATGTCCGCAGACGCACTCGCACCGACGGAAGCGGCCCGCCTCGCCGCCCGCGCCGGACTGCCGTTGGAGGACGCCCGCCATGCCGGGGTCGCGGCGGTCGCCGATCACATCCACTCCGTCGTCTCCGTCCTGCGGGAACTGGACTTCGGTGACACCCCGCCCGCCTTCGCCTACCGCGCGGGAGAGGAGCAGCACGATGGAGCTGTCTGAACTGTCCCTCGCGGCGGGCGCGGACGCGATACGGGAGCGCCGGGTGTCACCCGTCGAGCTGGTGGATTCGGTGCTCGACCGCATCGAGCGGGTGGACCCGGCGCTCGGGGCCTATGTCACGGTCACGGCGGAACGGGCGCGGCTGGCGGCGCTCGACGCCGAGCGCGAGGCCGCGGCCGGCCGTTTCCGGGGGCCGCTGCACGGAATCCCGATGGGGCTGAAGGACCTCATCGATGTCGCCGGCACGGCGACCACGGCCAGCTCCCGGGTCCGGGCCGGCCATCGCGCGACCGCCGACAGCACGGTCGCCTCGCGCCTGACGGCGGCGGGCGCGGTCCTCGTCGGCAAGACCCACACCCATGAGTTCGCCTACGGGCTGACCACACCGCAGACCCACAACGCCCGGGACCGGGGACGGGTCGCCGGCGGCTCCAGCGGCGGGTCGGCCGTCGCGGTCGCGGCGGGAACCGCGACCTTCGCCCTGGGCACCGACACCGGCGGCTCGATCCGGGTACCCGCCGCGCTCAACGGGGTCGTCGGCCTCAAGCCGACCTACGGCCTCGTGCCCCGCCACGGTGTGACCTCGCTGTCCTGGTCGCTGGACCACGTCGGCCCCCTCACCCGCACCGTCGAGGACGCGGCCCTGGTGATGTGCGCCCTGGCCGGGCACGACCCACGCGACCCCGCCAGTCTGGCGCTGCCCGGCCTGGACTACGGACCACCTCCCGCAACGGACCTCGCGGGGCTGCGTGTCGGGGTGCCGCGCAACTTCTACTTCGACCACGTCGACCCGGAGGTGGAGGCCGTGGTCCGCCGCGCCATCGGCCGGCTGGAGGGCCTCGGCGCTCAGCTCGTCGAGGTCGAGATCCCGATGACGCGCTATGTCCGGGCGACACACTGGGGCCTGATGGTCCCGGAGGCCAGCGCCTATCACGAACAGACCCTGCGCGCGGTCCCGGAACTGTACGGGGCGGACGTCCGCGCCCTCCTCGAAGCCGGCGAACTGATGCCCGTAGGGGACTACTTGCGTGCCCAGCGGGCTCGGACGCTGATGCGGCAGGAGTGGGAGCGCATGCTGGACGAGGTGGATGTGATCGCCGCCCCGTCCGTCCCGGCGACCGCGGTACCGGCCGGCCAGTCGACGATCACCTGGTCCGACGGCACGGTGGAGAACGTGTCCGACGCCTATGTACGCCTCTCCGCCCCGGCCAACATCACCGGTGTGCCCGCGCTCTCCGTACCGGCCGGCCACGACGCGGCGGGCCTGCCGATCGGCATGCAACTGCTCGGCAGGCCCTTCGGGGAGGCGGCGCTCCTGCGGGTGGGTCACTCCTACGAACGGACGGCGCCCGCCCGCGTGCCCGCTCCGGTGCTCTGAGACGGGCACGGGCCGGCCCGGCCGCACCGCTCCAGACGCAATCGGTTTGCTTTAAGGTGGCGCCATGAGCCGCAGACAGATGGTGCGTCCCGGCGGGCGCAGCGCCCGGGTCCAGGCATCGGTGCACGCCGCGGTACGTGAACTGGAGTCCGAGAAGGGCAGGGACGCCCTGACGGTGCCGCTGGTCGCCCAGCGTGCGGGAGTCACCCCATCGACGATCTACCGCCGCTGGGGCGACCTCCAGGAACTCCTCTCGGACGTCGCGGTGGAACGTCTGCGCCCCGACACCGCTCCGGGGGAGCACGGTGACCTGGCGTCCGATCTGACGGTCTGGGCCGAGCAGTTCCGCGACGAGATGGCCTCCCCCGCGGGTCGCGCCTACATCCGCGACGCGCTGCTCGGCGATCCGGACGGCAGCAACTCCGGCCAGTGCTCGGCCTACGCGGCCGAGCAGATCGGCATCATCCTCAGCCGCGCGGCCGACCGGGACGAAGACGCACCCGATGTCGAGACGGTCATCGACCGCGTCGTCGCCCCGCTGATGTACCGCATCCTCTTCCGCCCGGACGGCCTCGACGCGGCTTACGCGCGCCGGCTCATGGCAGGGGTTCTCGACGGGGGCGCCGCGCCCCGCTGACCGCACGCGGCGGAAGCGGTCCCGGGCCGCGGGGGTGACGAACGGCCCCGCCCGCGCCGATACCGCCGCTCCACGTCCGGGCCCACCGGTGTGTGACCTTCGACGCTCCCGGGCCAAGGACTGGGCAGCATGGTTACCCGTGGGTAGCATGGCCTTGCGCAGCGCGCCCCGGCGTGCCCGCAGCAGCAGTGCCATCCCGCACCCTGGAGGAGAGCTCTCGTGCCTCGTACCATCCGGGACGTCGTCTTCGTCGACGGCGTCCGCACCCCGTTCGGCAAGGCGGGCCCGAAGGGCATCTACCACGAGACCCGCGCCGACGATCTCGTCGTGAAGGCGATCCGGGAGCTGCTGCGCCGCAACCCGGATCTCGACCCCGCCAAGATCGACGAGGTGGCCATCGCGGCGACCACACAGATCGGCGACCAGGGCCTGACCCTCGGGCGCACCGCGGGCATCCTGGCCGGGCTGCCGCAGTCGGTGCCCGGCTTCTCCGTCGACCGTATGTGCGCGGGCGCGATGACGGCCGTGACGGCGACCGCCGGCTCGATCGCCTTCGGCGCGTACGACATCGTCCTCGCGGGCGGTGTCGAGCACATGGGACGCCACCCGATGGGCGAGGGCGTCGACCCGAACCCCCGGTTCGTCTCCGAGAAGCTGGTCGACGAGTCCGCCCTCTTCATGGGGATGACGGCGGAGAACCTGCACGACCGCTACCCCACGATCACCAAGCAGCGCGCCGACGAGTACGCGGTGCGTTCGCAGGAGAAGGCCGCCAAGGCGTACGCCAACGGCAAGATCCAGCAGGACCTGGTGCCGGTATCGGTCCGCAACACCAACGCCGAGGCCGGCGAGACCGGCTGGGGCCTCGCCACCGCCGACGAGCCGATGCGACCCGGCACCAGCCTGGAGTCGCTCGCCGGGCTCAAGACGCCGTTCCGGGCGCACGGCCGGGTCACCGCGGGCAACGCCGCAGGGCTCAACGACGGTGCCACCGCCTCGCTGATCGCGTCCGAGGAGACCGCGCGCGAGCTCGGGCTGCCGGTCAGGATGCGCCTGGTGTCGTACGCGTACGCGGGTGTAGAGCCCGAGGTCATGGGGTACGGCCCGATCCCGTCGACCGAGAAGGCCCTCGCCAAGGCGGGTCTCTCCATCGACGACATCGGTCTCTTCGAGATCAATGAGGCCTTTGCCGTGCAGGTGCTCGCGTTCCTGGAGCACTACGGCATCGCCGACGACGACGCGCGCGTCAACCAGTACGGCGGCGCCATCGCCTTCGGCCACCCCCTCGCCTCCTCCGGAGTGCGTCTGATGACGCAGCTGGCGCGGCAGTTCGAGGAGCACCCGCAGGTCCGCTACGGACTGACCACCATGTGCGTCGGCTTCGGCATGGGCGCATCGGTCATCTGGGAGAACCCCCACTTCGACACCACAGCCGGAGGCACCAAGTGAGCACCACCACCTCCGATCTCCTGAAGGGCGCGGCCGAGCTGTTCCCCGACGAGGTCGTCACCCAGGCACAGGTGCGCCACCTCGATCTGCCGGGCGGCGCGGGCAGGTTCGCGCTGATCACGCTCGACAACGGCCTGGACCACACCAAGCCGACCACCTTCGGCCCGCAGTCGCTGGCCAACCTCGACGCCGCCATCGACCAGGTCGAGAAGGAGGCGGCCGAGGGCACGATCACCGGTGTCGGCATCACCGGCAAGCCGTTCATCTTCGCGGTCGGCGCCGACCTCAAGGGCGTCGAGCTGCTGAAGACCCACTCGGACGCGCTCGCCATCGGCAAGGGCGGCCACGACGTCTTCAAGCGGCTCTCCACACTGGCCGTTCCCACCTTCGCGTACTACAACGGCGCGGCGATGGGCGGTGGCGTGGAGGTCGGACTGCACTGCGCCTACCGCACGGTGACCAAGTCGCTGCCCGCCTTCTCGCTGCCCGAGGTCTTCCTCGGCCTGGTGCCCGGCTGGGGCGGCTGCGCGCTGCTCCCCAACCTGATCGGCGCGGACCGCGCGGTCTCGGTCATCATCGAGAACTCGCTGAACCAGAACCGGCAGTTGAAGGGCGCGCAGGTCCACGAGCTGGGGATCGCCGACGCGATCTTCGAGGGCGCCGACTTCCTGGAGCAGTCGCTGATCTGGACCTCGGCGGTCCTGCGCGGTGAGATCGAGGTCGTACGCCCGGAGATCGACCGCGGCGAAGCCTGGGACGCCGCGGTCGCACGCGGCCGGGCCATCGCGGACTCCAAGGTGCACGGCGCGGCCCCGGCCGCCTACCGGGCGCTGGACATCATCGCCGCCGCCAAGGACGGTGACCTGGAGCAGGGCTTCGACTCGGAGAACGTGGCCCTCGCCGACCTGATCATGGGCGGTGAACTGCGCAGCGGTATCTACGCGTTCAACCTGGTCCAGAAGCGTGCCAAGCGCCCGGCCGGCGCCCCGGACAAGAACCTGGCCCGCCCGGTCACCAAGGTCGGTGTCGTCGGCGCCGGTCTGATGGCCTCGCAGCTGGCGCTGCTCTTCCTGCGCCGCCTCGAAGTGCCGGTGGTGCTCACCGACATCGACCAGGAGCGCGTCGACAAGGGCGTGGGCTATGTGCACGCCGAGATCGACAAGCTGCTGCTGAAGTCCCGTATCAACCAGGACAAGGCCAACCGTCTCAAGGCCCTGGTGAGCGGTGTGCTCGACAAGGCCGAGGGCTTCGCGGACGCCGACTTCGTCATCGAGGCGGTCTTCGAGGAGATCGGCGTCAAGCAGCAGGTGTTCGCCGAGGTCGAGGCGGTCGCCCCGGCGCACGCGATCCTGGCCACCAACACCTCCTCGCTCTCGGTCTCGGAGATGGCGTCGAAGCTGAAGCACCCCGAGCGGGTCGTCGGCTTCCACTTCTTCAACCCGGTCGCGATCCTGCCGCTGCTGGAGATCGTGCGCGGTGAGCAGACCGACGACGCCTCGCTGGCCACGGCGTTCGGTGTGGCGCGGAAGCTGAAGAAGACCGCGGTGCTGGTGAAGGACGCCCCGGCGTTCGTCGTCAACCGCATCCTCACCCGCTTCATGGGCGAGATCCAGAACGTCATCGACGAGGGCACCCCGGTCGAGGTGGCCGAGAAGGCCGTGGAGCCGCTCGGTCTGCCGATGTCCCCGCTGGTGCTGCTGGAGCTGGTCGGCCCGGCCATCGGTCTGCATGTCTCGGAGACCCTGCACCGCGCCTTCCCCGAGCGCTTCACCGTCTCGGAGAACCTGGCCGCCGTCGTCAAGGCGGGCAAGCGCGGCTTCTACGTCCACGAGTCGGGCAAGCCCGAGCTGGACCCGGAGGTCGTCGCACTCCTCAAGCAGGGCACTTCGGTGCTCTCCGAGGAGCAGACCCGGGACCGGGTGCTGGACGCGGTGGCGCAGGAGATCGGTCTGATGCTGGAGGAGGGTGTCGTCGCCGAGGCGCAGGACATCGACCTCTGCCTGATCACCGGCGCCGGCTGGCCCTTCCACCTGGGCGGCATCACGCCGTACCTGGACCGTGAGGGTGTGTCGCAGCGGGTGAACGGCAAGCCGTTCCTGGCGAAGGGCGTGGCGAGCGTTCCGGCCTGACCCGGGAGCCCGCGCGCCGGGAGCCCTGGTGTCTGCGTGTGTGTGCCCGTCCCGGTGATTCCGGGGCGGGCACACGCCGTTGAGGTCCGGCCGTGGTGGTATGACAAAATGGTCTTTTCCCCGGGTTCGTGGGAGTGACAGGCCGGCTGTCTGCCGGACGGCGGATGCCGGGGAGCGGAACGGTTCGTGGAAAGACACCGGAAGTACTCGCGCAGGACCGCGCTGTGGGCGGGCGTATCGGCGGCGGCAGCGGCCGGCGGTGTGGCCGGCGGCCTGTGGTTCACGGAGCAGCGGACGGACGGCCGGGACGGCGCCTCCGAGCCGGCCGGCCGCTCGCAGATCCTGGCCCCCACCGCGCTCCACCAGACCACGGTCCCCCAGTCGTTCGCCTTCGACGACAGCAGGGGCGACATCTACGCCGTCCAGCTGGTCCAGGGCGGGGTGCGGCTGCCCGGTGAGCCGCGCCGGCTGACGAGCGCGGAGCGGAACAGGCGCGGCGACCTCTGTGTGACGCGGCTCTCCGCTGGCGGGCGGACCCTCGGCCATATGTTCCTGCGCGGCTTCGGCCACGGTGTCTCGCTCGGCGTCGAGCCGTCCGCATCCGGCGTCTTCCTCTGGACGGAGTCGCAGGCCCATCCCGATACCGGGTACGGCCTCGCCATCAGCCGGTTCGCCTTCCGGCACGCCGCGGTCCTCGACAGCGGCCACCCCGGTCTGCGGCACCACCGTCCGGTCCCCGGCTCCCTGGCCAACCAGCCCAGCGTCGACAACGCCACGCGCCGGGTGATGGTGAGCTACTGGACGGTGGCGGCGGGCGGCGTGCGGCAGCAGTGGTACGCGGTGTACGGCATGGACGCCTTCCTCGCGGGCCGCTACGAACCGCTGCACACCGCGCCCCAGCGGGGACGGAGCACGGCCGAGACCTTCCAGGGCTGCGTGCTCTACGGTGACCGGGTGTACCAGCTCGCGGGCAACGCGTACACACCGTCATCCGGCGCCAACCCGCAGATCTCCGGCGGCAATACCCGGGTCACCGCGGTCGATCTGCGCGGCGGCCGGCCCCCGGCCCCGCGCCGGATCACCGCCGGGGCCGGTCTCGCCTACCGGGAGCCGGAAGGGCTCGCCGTCAGGCGGCGGGAAGGCGGCCCTGAGCTCTGTGTGGGCTTCGCGACCGGCGGCTCGCGGGCCAGGATGCTGGCGATCCACACGTGCGGCCGGGTGTGAGGACCGTACGGCACCGTCACCGGGGCAGCCGGTACGGCGGGGCCGTCACTGCGGGAGCGGGCGCCTCGCGGAGACCTCGGCGGTGAGGTTGCCGGCCTTCGTCGCGTAGAGGTGGCAGACCGTCTCCAGGCCCGAGGCGTCGGCCCCGCCGACCACGACCCCCTGCCTGGTGCGGTCGGTGACCGTGTCCGCGCGGACCCCGCCGAGCCGTACCTCCTTGCCGACGCCCTGGTAGGAGACGTGGAGGAACAGGTCCCACAGGCCGGGTGCGACGGGCTGGTAGCCGTCGGCGGCCGACAGGTCGAGCCGTGCCTCGAACCCGGCCTGTGCCCGGTCGGCGCGGGTCGCAGCGTCGAGCTTGGGGGTGGGTGTGGTGTAGACGCGGAAGCGGTACTCGGCGCCGCTCGCGCGCTCGCGCAGCACCACGCGGACGGCCGGGTCGCGGGTGGACAACTGCTCGATGTAGCAGTGGCCCTGCACCTTGAGCACGGTGCCCGACCAGCTCAGTCCGGTCAGCCGGTGTTTGGCCCGCAGGGTCTGGGTGATCTCGAAGTACGCGTCGGGCAGGCCGGCTTCGGGATCCCGGAAGAAGGGGTACCGGCGGTAGGCCCGCCCGTGCTCGACGAACAGCGCGGCCTTCTCCTTGCCCTGCTCGAACGCGATCATCCGCTCGGCCTCCGCGAACAGGCCCCGGCGGATCAGCTCCAGGCGCACCGAGAGCGGCCGGGGCAGTCTGCGGAAGACGTCGGGGCCCGCGTGGAGGTCGAGCAGTCCGCGGCACTCGCTGAGCGCGGACCGGCGCAACTCCTGGTCCTCGCAGGCCAGATAGGTGGCGCCGGTGGCCTTGCCGAGTTCCAGCTCGAAGTGGCGGGCGAGCAGCTGGTCCCGGAGCGGGCCCGGCTGGACCCGCTCGGTGACGAGGGCGACCATCCGGCGGGTGAGCGCCATCCGGTCGGCGAGTGAGCCGCTGAACCGGGAGGTGTTCACGCCGGGGACCCGGCGGGCCTGCTCGACACAGACCTGGTCGGCGACGACGGAGATCCGGTCCGCGTACAGATAGGCGAGCGCGGTGAACGCCTGGTCGTCGCCGAGTGACCAGTCCTCGGGGAAGCGCAGCCCGCACCGGTCGACCAGCGAGCGGCGGAAGAGCTTGTCGGCGCTCAGCGACCAGTAGACCCGCGAGGTGGCGAGGTCGGCGTCGGCCGCGCTCCGGGTGAACATGGATGTGCCGACCTTCTGGCCGTCCAGGCCCGCCACCTTGCCCAGGACGACATCGGCGTCGTTCTCGTCGGCCGCCCGCACCATGCTCCTGAGCGCGCCGGGGGCCAGCCGGTCGGTACCGCTGAGGAAGAGGAGATGGCGTCCGGCCGACTGCTCGATGCCCGCGTTGCGTGCCTGGGCCGGGGTGTCCGAAGGGGTGGGCGCGGACGAGCACTTCAGCGCCGGGTGGCGGGCCGCCCACTGCTGGAGCACCTCGCGGGTGCCGTCCCGGGAGCCGCGGTCGAGGACCAGTACCTCCACCAGGAATCCGTCGTCGCCCTGGGCCAGCAGCGATTCCAGACAGCCGCCGATCTGGCCCGCGGCATCGGCCACGTCGACGACCACGCTGACGTCGGGCTGTTCCTTGGGGTGGAGAGAGACGGGGTTCACGACGCTGATCACCAGACTTCATTGCGTACGGGGGCGGTGCGGGCGGTCCGCGGGTCAGCCGGGGAGCGGTGCGCCCTCGTGGGGCCAGGGCAGCGAGCCGTGGATCTTCGGCTGGTTCCAGGGCGCGTGCGCGGTGGTGCCCGCCCCGTTGAGGGCGGGCGGGGTCAACAGCCCCGGGGTCTCGGAGAGATCACCGATGTGGATGACCACCCGGCCCTCGGCCCGCTCCCCCGACGGCGCCTGCACGGCGTACTGGAAGTGGTCGTAGCCCGCCGCCCCGGGGGCCGCCTGGAAGGCCAGCAGGCCCTCCTGGGTGACGGTCACATGGCCGGAGCGCGGCTGGGTGTGGCCGACCACGACCGTGCCCTGCGGAAGTCCGTCCCGTACGTCGACCAGCGCGGGCTCGTACCCGGGCCCGGCGACGTTCAGGGCGCGGCCCGGGGCGGAGAAGCCCCTGATCCGTACTCCCTGGTCGGCCAGTGGTTCGGTGCGCAGCACCTTGCGGGGGTCCCGGCCGGGGATGGCGGCGGCGACCGCGGGGCGCAGCGCGTGTTCGGCGGTGCCCTGGCGGATCTGCAGGGTCAGGACGGCTGTCCCGGTTCCGCCGCCGTCGGCGCGGACCCGGTAGTGGCGCAGCAGCGAGGAGTACTCGGCGCCGTGGGCCGCCACCACGTCGGCGGCCCCGGCGAAGGAGTCCTCGGCGAGATAGCCGTAGGCGTGTGCGACACCCGGTCCCGCCTGGACCGTCAGGGCGATCCGGACGGTCTGTCCGGGTGCGACGGAGGTCAGCGGGTGCGCCTCGCAGTGCACGGCCGCCTGTGTCGCGCTGTCGGGGAAGCCCGGTTCCTGGATGCGGACCACGCCGAGGAGGAAGGTCACCGTCCCGCTCCGATCCGTGCCTCGGCGGGCACCTGCGCCACTCGTTCCTTGGTCAGCCGGTTGAATGTCGCGGTGTCCAGCCAGCCCATCTCGTCGGTGGTGAAGTCGGACCGGTCGAGGCTGTGCACCCAGGACGGGGGGACGAGTCCCTGGTCCCGCAGGGCACGGGCGATGAAGCGCGCGCACTCCACCGCGGCCTCGGGGCGCAGATGGGTGTCGTCCGCGCCCTTGAGATTGGCGCGGGGGTTCTCGTGCGGCCGCAGATGGGCGAAGACCTCTCTCGCCGCCTCCCCGCCGATCTCCTCCCACCAGGCCAGACTCTGCGCGTAGAGATCGACGAGCGGGGCGGACAGCTCCTGTGCGACCTCCCGCATGGCCATCGGATAGGTCCGCAGGAAGCGCCGGAGGTTGCCGTACGCGTCGAACTTGCGGCGCTCGTGGGTGAGGACGAGCACGGGGTGGGCCTGCGCCTCCCTGGTGAGGTGCACCATCTGCCGCAGGTACTGCTGGTACGCCTCGAAGGGCTCGGTGTGCAGGCCCGCCTCCGGCTCCCAGTCGACCTGGCCGAAGCTGATGAGTACATAGTCGCCCGGGGCGGCCTGTCCGAGGATCCACTGGAAGCGGCCCCGGTCGTAGAAGCTCTTGGAACTCGCCTTCGCCCGTGCGCAGTTGACCACTTCCACCGCGGCCGGGGTGAGGAACAGCGGGAGCGTCTGCCCCCAGCCGGCCATCGGAAGGTAGTCGACGGAGCGCGTCACCACCGTGGAATCGCCCGTGACGAACATCCGCCTGCGGGGCATCTCCTGCCCGTACATCGCCGTACCCTCCATCAGATCGTGTCATCGCTCACAGGTCGGAAACCCACGGGTCAGAAGTACTGTTCCATCGATTCCTGCGGTCCGAGCTGCTGCCCGATCCAGCCGATCTGCGGGATGGGGACCGTGGAGTCCACCGGCTGCTGGGGCACCGCGCCGGTCCCCCGGGTGAACGGGTTGGCGAGGATCGGTTCGGCGGTGTCCCCGGCGGGGAATTCCCCGATGCCCTTCGCGAACAGCCGGTTCACCGCGTCGTTGAAGCGGACCATGGAGTCCCCGTCGCCGAGCAGATAGCGCTTGAGGTGCTCCCGGTGCCCGGCCAGCCGGTCCCGGCCGCCGGAGCGCGCGGCCTCCACACAGACGGCCAGCTCCTCGCAGGACGGGCCGAGTATGTACGCGGCGGACGCCGCCGGGTTCAGCTGCTTGAAGAGCTCGGGGTCCGAGTCGGACGGGTTGGAGACGGCGTACGGCTTCTCGCTCGCCACGAAGTCGGAGACGACGCTGGAGATGTCGCTGATCAGCATGTCCGCCTCGTTGTAGCAGCTGTAGAGCGAGGGCAGCTGTCCGGTGACCACCTGGTGGCGCTCACTGCCGCCCGCCGCCCAGAAGGTCTCGTGCCACTGGGTCTGAAGCTCCTCCCAGGTCTCCTTCGGCGGCCGGGCGAGCATGGCCCTGTCCTTGTGCCAGAGGCCGTAGACCCCCACCACCGTCCATGCCTTCAGCCGGGCCATCCGGTTCTCCAGAGCGGCCAGCTGCTTCTCGCCGTCGGCCTGCGACGCGCGGGAGCCGCGGCCTTCCCTGGTGCGCTCGCGCCGGGCGTTGTCGGCCTCCAGGAGCGCCACGATGCGCCGGTGCACCCGGGTCGCATCGGCCGAGCGCTTGCCCGTCAGCGGGTGCGGCTTGTAGAGGATCCGCACCGGCTCCTGCTGGTTGAGCAGCATCCGGATGAGCTTCTCGCCCATCAGGATGAGCGAGGTGTGGAACGGGTCGGCGGTCCACCCCTCCCAGGTGGGCGCGTACAGCACGGTGGTCATCCGGCCGGGCGGGCGGGGCGAGACCGTCTCGACCGCGCTGAGCTGCGGGCGGCCCACCGGGACGAGGGCGGAGCCGGGGATGGTGCCGCGCAGCCGCTGGTAACGCTCCTCGCCGCCCTGGCCGGCCGTCCATATCTCGTCGTAGACCTTGCTCACGCGGTTGCTGCTGGCGAGCTTGTCGCTGTCGCCGTGCCCGATGAAGACGTGCTTGGCCTCGGCGACCCGCAGCATATGGACGTTCTTGCCCGCGTTCGCCGGGTAGAGGATCACCCGGACCTCGGGCAGTTCGAGGAGGCTGAGGTCGTCGGCCTTGGGGAGGCAGACCACCGGCAGCGAGGTGTACGCGAGGAAGCGCAGCGTGGTGACCTCGCGGAGCACGATCAACGGGCGCCTGCCGAGCCGGGAGAGCGTCTCCAGCCACATGTTGACCTGGTAGGCGGAGTCCCGGGCGCCGGCCGCGTAGGTGAAGTAGAGGACAACCTCGGGGCGGTACTTGGCGACCTGCTTGTTCAGGATGCGGAAGGTGCGCTCGTGGCTGGGCACCCGGCGGCACTGCCTGATGGTGGGCAGCAGGATCAGCATGCCGAGTACGGCGACGGTCACCGCGAGCGCCCCGCCGAGCACACAGAACCCGACCACGTGCGTGGCGCGGGAGGCGACGGCGCCGACGATGACCGCGCTGTCCAGGTGGAGCAGTTTGCGCTCGTAGGACTTGAAGGCGATCGGCGGCGGCGGCTCGGGCATGTTCAGGGTGCTGAGGTCCAGGTTGCGCACGCGTACCGGAAGCGCGCGGCGCCGCTTGATGAACATGCAGAGGAAGGTGTACAGCAGGCGCAGGGAGTGCACGGCGGCGAAGCCGAGGAAGACCACCGTGAAGATGTCACGGTCGTCCCCCGCGGTGTCCCGCAGCAGCACCAGTACGCCGAGTTCCCGTGTCAGGACACGGATGCTGAGTCCCCACTTGAGCTTGCCGAGGAAGCGGATCAGATCGGGCTCGACGCGGTGCAGGTAGAAGTCGGCCGCGTAACTGACGGCCAGGGCCGCGGCGAAGGCCCAGAGAAGGCCGAAAACGCCCGTGACCAGCATGCCGAGGTAGCTCGCCAGCAGCAGGAACAGCACAAGGACGTTCTTGCCCTTGGCTATTTCGGCATGGCGGATCAGTGCGGCTATCAATCTCGTCCTCTTCTCATCGTCGAACGCACACCCTGACCCGCATCTCCCCCCAGGGCATGCGTACGCGACGAACGGACGCGGAAGCGGCACCACAGTGACGGCAAACCTTCGGAAGACCCACCCAAAACGTTCACCTGAGCTTTACCTGGAGTCAGGATAGTACCCGGAGACCGGCCTCGAACAGAGCGCTGTCTCGTGACGCGCGGGCAGGCCGCCGCCGGACGGCCGCACAGCGCCCGCCTCCCAGAACCCCAGGTCAGAGCAGAACTACGTCCAGGGACCGAGGTCCAGTCCCTGCCCGCCGGGCATCCGGCGCGTGACGACGAGCCGGTTGCCCGGACCCAGCGTAGCGATCGTCAGCCGGTCCTGTCCGTCCCGGACGAGGGCGGGCGGCACCGGACACCACTGCTCCGTACCGGACCACCACACACCGGAATCCGGCCGTCCGTCGATGTGGAACCCGACCAGGCAGTAGCCGTACGCGTCGGTGGAGACCAGCACGGTGCAGGCCCAGCCGCCGATCCCGACACCGGCCGCGCCGCCGACCCGGCCCGTCGCGGTGGTGCTGAGCAGCGTCACCGGGCCCGGGGTGTTCCACTGCCACTGGCAGAGTTCGCCCGTCCCCGCGTAGCGGTAGCGCAGGGCGCCGCTCTCCGGGGCGGGCGCCAGGGTGTCCGGGGCGGCGTGCACGTTGGGGGTGGTGTCCTCGGCCCAGCCTCCGTCGCGGCCGGTCCGGCTCCAGCGCGCCGTTCCGGGGACGTCCCGCAGCCGGGCGTAGAGCTCCACCCTGCCGTCCGGGACCCGGAGGGCGACCAGTTCGTCCGCGGTCTTCGTGCCGCGCAGATGACGCCAGGCGGACCAGGAGCCGTTGGGCTTCTCGTGCCGGGTGTTCACCGTGTGCTCGTCGTTGCGGATGAAGACATGGAGCGTCCCGTCGTCGTCGAACGCGGCCACCGGGAAACCGATATGACGGCCCCGCTCCGGTTCGGCCCGGTGCGGATTGCCCAGCGAGTGCCACGGCCCGGCCGGGCGCCCCGTCTGGTACTGCGTCGCGCACACGACGTCCACGGTGGCCGCGCCGCCGGAGCCCTCGGTGCGCCGCAGGCCGATGAGCCGCACATAGCCGTCCGGCCCCTGCACCACCGTCAGTCCGGGCAACAGGCCCGGTGCGTCCAGCCGTTCGGGGTCCGACCAGCCACCGCGGCGGTCCTCGGTCCAGCGCAGCACCGCCCCCGCCGTGGGCAGATAGGCGGAGAGACGGCCGTCGTTGCCCCTGATCAGCCAGGTGGCTGGCGGTGCGTACCGAGGGCGGAGCGCGGTGCCGGACGCGTCGGGCAGCGCCGGGTCCCGGCAGTCGACGAGGAGCGGCTGCCCGCTCTCGCGCTGGTAGGCGTCGGCCGCCCGCAGAGCGGCGCTCGCGGCGGTGGTGCGGCGCTGCTCGGCGCCGCGGTCCCCGGCGGGAGCGCCGGACGGGGCGTCGGGTCCGGTGGTGATGACCAGCGACGGCCGTACGGCGTGGAGTTCGGCCAGCACCTCCTGCGCCGCGTCGTCGCGCCGGGCGAGGACCCGGAGCTCGCCACGGACCCGCCGGCCCAGCCGTACGGCATCGGAGACGGCCCGCTCGAACGCCTGCCGTTCCTGCGGCCCGCCGCTCTCCAGACAGACCACGGTGACCTCGGCGGGACCGCCCGTCCCCGCCAGCAGAACGGCCGCGTCGGCGGGTGTGGCCGCGACGAGCAGGGCGGCGCCCGCCTCCTGCCGGGGCCCGGCGGGGGACGCCACGGCCCGCGGGTCACGACGCCCGTACTCCTCGGCACGGGGCCCGGTTGATGCCACCATCGCGCTGTCGCTCCTTTCGCGCCGTGGAGTCCGCGGTTCCCTCCCCCTGACGCACACCAGCACGATAGACGCACACAAGACGCACACACTTGCCTATATGCTCTGGTGCCAATCGAAACCGGCGGCAACGACGCCCCCCTTCGTTTTCGCGCTGTCGCAGCCGACCGACCGCCAGTCCCCCCATGCCAGGCGCGGTCGGTCGTCACCCACGCCCCAACCGCCGATCAACGGGATCAGAGGACACCTACGGCATGACTCAGGCCACCACCACCCCGCCCCGCTCGCGCAAGGCCCCGCGGCAGCGCCGTCGCGGGCTCCGCATCGTTCTGCTCGTACTCCTGGTGCTGCTGCTCGCCGCGGGCGGAACCGCATGGTGGCTGTACAGCAATCTGAACGGCAACATCAAGGGCGTCGACATCAACAGGTCGCTCGGCAAGGACCGTCCTGAGAAGCTGCCCACCGCCGGACAGAACCTGCTGGTCCTGGGGTCCGACTCACGTGCCGGGGAGAACGGGAAGATAGCCGGCGGCGATGTCAGCGGCGCCCGCTCCGACACCGCGCTGGTCATCCATGTGCCCCAGGGCCGCACCAGGGCGACCGCGATCAGCATCCCCCGGGACACCCTGGTGACCCGTCCGGAGTGCGCCAAGTCCGACGGCTCCTCGATGCCGGGCGCGCAGCGCGTCATGTTCAACTCGGTGTACTCGCAGGTCGGTCCGGCCTGTGTGGTGAAGACCGTGGAGCAGATGTCCCACGTCCGGATCGATCACTACATGGAGATCGACTTCGCCGGGTTCAAGGGGCTCGTGGACGCGATAGGCGGGGTGACCGTCGATGTCCCGCAGGACATCCACGACGGGGCCAGCGGGCTCGACCTCAAGGCGGGGCCGCAGAAGCTGAACGGCACCCAGTCGCTGGAGTTCGTACGGACCAGGCACGGCATAGGGGACGGCAGCGACCTGGGCCGCATCGGGCTCCAGCAGCAGTTCCTCCTCGACCTCCTGAGCGAGGTGCAGAAGCAGGACATGCTGAGCAGCCCCACCAAGACGTACAAGATCGCCAACTCCGCCACCAAGTCGCTGACCACCGACTCGGATCTGGCCTCGCTCACCAAGCTGGCGGAGTTCGCCCGCAGCATGAAGGGCGTCAACCCGGACACCATGGAGACGATCATGCTCCCGGTGGCGTACGACAAGGCCGACCCCAACCGTGTGGTGGCGGCGGAGCCGCAGGCCACGCAGTTGTGGAAGGCGATCCGCACGGACTCGCAGGTCCCCGAGTCGGCGAAGAAGTCCCCGGCGCACGGCGGTTGACCGGCCCATGGCCCGGCTCGGGGAAGTCCGGGCCGGGCCCGGCCCGGTTCGGCAGGCCCGGCTCCGGGCCTGCCGCTCAGGCCCGGGTCCAGGCCGCAAGCGCGAGCCCCGGTTCCGCTTTCTGGCGTGCCACCCGCAGCGTGCCGTCCTCGGCGATGGCGGCGAGCACCACCCGGCCCTCCCCGTCCACCGCGAGCGAGGGCGCGCCCAGGGACGGCTCGCCGGTCTCCGTCCACCACAGCCCGTCCGCCTCGCCCTCGGTGGGGCAGGCGGCGATGGCCGGACGGCCGTTCCTGGCGCGGTGGGCGAGGACCGTGCAGTCGAAGCCCTCTATGGGGGTACGCAGCACCGCGACCGGTCCGCCGTCCGGTGCGCCGCCCAGTGACAGGGCGCCGGCGCCCGTGCGGTACGCGCTGATCCCGGCCCCGCCCGGGGCGCAGCCGTAGTACGTGGCACGGCCGTCCGCCGTGCACAGACCGGTGACGGATCCGGCGGCGGCCCTCGCGTCGAACGGCTCCGCCTCGGTGAGGTCGCCGCCCGGCTCGTCCTGGCACCAGCGCGACAGCTGCCGCTCCCCCGCGGCCAGCAGCTCGACCCGGCCGCCGACGGCGACCGCGGCGGGCATCGCGTCCGGCAGACGGCTGCCCTTCAGGTCCTTCCACCCCTCCCACTTGCCGGACTTCCCCTGTCTTCGCAGGCTGAACCCGCCGCCCGCGTTGCGCACGAAGACATGGAGACGGCCGTCCTCGGCGACCGCGGCCGCCGGAGCCCCGACCGCGCGTGCGCGGTCCTCCTCCTTGTGCGGGTTGCCCAGGGAGTGCCAGGGGCCGAACGGCCGGCCGGTCTGGTACTGCGTCGCCTGCGCCAGCTCGACACCCCGGGCGGTGGTGCGCCGGGCGACCAGATGGACATAGGTGTCGGGGCCCTGGGCCAGTGTGGCGTGGGTGAGGCCGGTGACCTCGATGAAGTGCGGGCCGGTCCAGTCGGGGCCGCCGGGCCGCTGCTCGGTCCAGCGGAGCAGACCGCCGTCGGCCGGGGCGTACGCACTGAGTGCGCCGTCCTTGCCCCGCAGCAGCCAGCAGCTCGTGGCCGGACCTGTGGCCTGTGCGGAACGCGACGACATGGCTGGCTGCCAGCTTTCCCTCAACCGGTCGAACGGTACCGCCGAGAATAACATTCGGGCTGGTGAGAGCCGTGGGTGCCCGAGCAGGACAGGGCCCGGGCACCGGGTCGCGCTACTTCCCGGCCCGCTCGGACATCCGGCTGTGGCGGCGCCCGTACCAGACGTACACGACGCCCCCGATGACCATCCAGATACCGAACCTGATCCAGGTCTCGGCCGGCAGGTTCAGCATCAGCCAGAGCGAGGCGAGCGCAGAGACGACGGGGACCAGCGGGACGAGCGGGGTCCGGAAGGAGCGCGGCAGGTCCGGGCGCTGCTTGCGCAGGATGATGACTCCGACGGCCACCAGGACGAACGCGAACAGCGTCCCGATGTTGACCAGTTCGGAGAGTTCGCTGATCGAGGTGAAGCCGGCCACCACCGCCACGATCACACCGAGCAGGATCGTCGAGCGGTAGGGCGTACCGAACTTGGGGTGGACGCGCGAGAAGACCTTGGGCAGCAGGCCGTCACGGCTCATGGCGAAGAAGACCCGGCTCTGGCCGAGCAGCAGGATCATACAGACGGAGGTCAGGCCGACGGCGGCGCCGAAGCTGATCACGCCCGCCCAGAAGGGGTGTCCGACCGACTTGAACGCGTCGGCGAGCGGGGCGTCCGTGGAGAGCTTCGTGTACTTCTGCATACCGGTGACGACGATCGAGACCGCCACGTACAGCACGGTGCAGACCGCGAGCGAGCCGAGGATGCCGCGCGGCACGTCACGCTGCGGGTTACGGGTCTCCTCGGCCGCCGTGGCGACGATGTCGAAGCCGATGAAGGCGAAGAAGACGACCGCGGCGGCGGTGAAGATACCCATCACACCGAAGGAGCCGGGCGCGAACCCGAAGAGCTGGACGAGCGGGTCCTTGAGGCTGCCGCCGGCGGTGCCCTTCACGGCGGGCGGGATGAAGGGGTGGTAGTTCGATCCGGTGATGAAGAACGCGCCGACAATGATCACCAGCAGGACGACGGTGACCTTCACGGCCACGATGACCGTCGTCACGCGCGAGGACAGCTTCATGCCGAGCACCAGGATCCCGGTCAGTACCAGGACCAGGAGGGCGGCCAGCAGGTCGAAGCCGAACTTCCCGTTCTGCGTGCCCGAGAGGGCCTGCGGCATTCCGATGCCCGCTGTGTCCATCAGTGAACGCACATATCCGGACCAGCCGACGGCCACCACCGCGCAGCCCAGGGCGAGTTCGAGTACCAGGTCCCAGCCGATGATCCAGGCCGGCAGCTCACCGAGGGACGCATACGAGAAGGTGTACGCGGATCCGGCGACGGGCACCGTCGACGCGAACTCCGCGTAGCAGAGCGCCGCGAGGGCGCAGACCACACCGGCCACCACGAAGGCCAGGGCCACCGAGGGGCCGGCGGTCTGCTTGGCGATCAGACCGGTCAGGACGAAGATCCCGGTGCCGATGACGACGCCGATACCGAAGACCGTCAGATCCAGTGCGGACAGCGATTTCTTGAGCGCGTGCTCCGGTTCCTCCGTGTCCTGGATCGACTGCTCCACGGATTTCGTCCGGAAGAGACTGGTGCTCACGGGTGTACCTCCACGCTGGTAGTCCTCGCCATGATGGGAGCGCGTGAGTGCGATGTACCCCTTGTGGGGGACCTTTCACACGAACGAGCCGGTGGGACCACCCGTACAGGTAGGCCCACCGGCTCGTCCGGTGCCGCGCGGCCGCGCGCGGGCGTGGTGCGGGTCAGTCGCGTGCCGGCTCGGCGGACGTGGCCGACGGGGTCTCGTACCGGCCGTCGATCTTCGCGACGAGGCCGGTGACCTGGCGTGCGATGTCCGGGGCCGTCAGCCCGATCTCGGCCATGACCTGCTTGCGCGAGGCGTGGTCGAGGAAGCGCGGCGGGATACCGAAGTCCCGCAGCGGTACGTCGACCCCGGCGTCGCGGAGCGCCTGGGCGACCGCCGAACCGACGCCCCCGGCCCGGCTGTTGTCCTCGACGGTGACGACCACCCGGTGCTGCTCGGCGAGCGGGGCGAGCGCCTCGTCGACGGGCTTGACCCAGCGCGGGTCGACCACGGTGGTGGAAATGCCCTGCTTGTTGAGCAGTTCGGCGACCTCCAGGCACATCGGGGCGAGCGCGCCGACGGAGACGAGCAGGACATCCGGCGTGGTGGTGCCGGCCTCGCGCAGTACGTCCATCCCGCCGACCCTGCCGACGGCGGGGACGGCCGGGCCGACGACGCCCTTGGAGTAGCGCACCACGGTCGGCGCGTCCTCGACCCGGACGGCCTCGCGCAGCTGGGCACGCACCTGCTCGGCGTCGCGCGGGGCGGCGATACGCAGCGTCGGGACGCACTGGAGGATGGACATGTCCCACATGCCGTTGTGCGAGGCGCCGTCGTCGCCGGTGACCCCGGCCCGGTCCAGTACGAAGGTGACACCGCACTTGTGCAGGGCCACATCCATCAGGAGCTGGTCGAAGGCCCGGTTGAGGAAGGTCGCGTAGACCGCGAAGACGGGGTGCAGCCCGCCCGTCGCGAGTCCTGCGGCGGAGACCGCGGCGTGCTGTTCGGCGATCCCGACGTCGTAGACCCGGCCCGGGAACTCCTTCGCGAACTTGGTCAGGCCGACCGGCTGGAGCATGGCCGCGGTGATGGCGACGATGTCCTCGCGCTCCCGGCCGAGCTTGACCATCTCGTCGCCGAAGACCGAGGTCCAGCTGGCCGCCGACGCCTTGACCGGCAGACCGGTGTCCGGGTGGATGGGGCCGATGCCGTGGAAGTGGTCGGCCTCGTCCTGCTCGGCGGGCTGGTATCCGCGGCCCTTCTCGGTGAGGCAGTGCACGATGACGGGTCCGCCGAAGCCCTTGGCGCGCTCCAGCGCGGACTCCAGGGCCTCGATGTCATGGCCGTCGATCGGGCCGACGTACTTCAGGCCGAGGTCCTCGAACATGCCCTGCGGGGCGATGAAGTCCTTGAGGCCCTTCTTCGCGCCGTGCAGCGTCTCGTAGAGCGGCTTGCCGACGACCGGGGTGCGGCCCAGCAGGTCCTTGCCGCGGGCCAGGAAGCGCTCGTAGCCGTCGGTGGTGCGGAGCGTGGCGAGGTGGTTGGCCATACCGCCGATGGTGGGCGCGTAGGAGCGCTCGTTGTCGTTCACGACGATCACGAGCGGGCGGTCCTTGGCGTCGGCGATGTTGTTCAGCGCCTCCCAGGCCATGCCGCCGGTGAGCGCGCCGTCACCGATCACGGCGACGACGTGGTCGTCCTTCTTGAGCACCTGGTTGGCCTTGGCGAGGCCGTCGGCCCAGCCCAGCACCGTCGAGGCGTGGGAGTTCTCGATGACGTCGTGGTCGGACTCGGCGCGCGAGGGGTAGCCGGAGAGGCCGCCCTTGGTGCGCAGCATCCCGAAGTCCTGGCGGCCGGTGAGCAGCTTGTGCACATAGCTCTGGTGACCGGTGTCGAAGAGCACCCGGTCCTTCGGCGAGTCGAAGACGCGGTGCAGGGCGATGGTCAGCTCGACGACACCCAGATTCGGGCCGAGGTGGCCACCGGTCTTGGACACGGCGTCGACCAGGAAGGTCCGGATCTCCCCGGCCAGCTGTTCCAGCTGCTCCGGGCCCAGCCTGTCCAGATCGCGCGGTCCCCTGATGCGGGTCAGAAGCGGCACCCGTGCCTCCTTGCGTTCGAACTGTGATCGAGCCTTGCCGGGTCTGTCGAGTCTAATGTTCCATCCGGGGCACTCGTCATCGGGCGGTGCGTTGTACGTCACCCTTTCGGCGTACCGGGACGCACGGGAGCCCGGCGCGGGTCTCCCCGGCCGGGCGTCCGATGTGCGCTCCGGTGCGGTCAGGCGCGGCCCGCGGACTTCTGGGTCTTGCGGGTCACGGCGTCGATGACGACCGTGGCGAGCAGGACACCACCGGTGATCATGTACTGGATGGGCGACGCGATGCCCTGCAGCGACAGGCCGTACTGGATCGCGACGATCACGAGGACACCGAGCAGCGCGTTCCAGGTGCGGCCGCGTCCGCCGAAGAGGCTGGTGCCGCCGATGACGGCCGCCGCGATGGCGTTCATCAGCAGGTCACCGCTGCCGGCGCCCTGGTTGGCCGTGGCGATCTTGGAGGCCAGGAAGAGCCCGCCGACGGCGGCGAACGTACCGGCGATGGCGAAGACGGAGATCCGGACCAGCGTGACGTTGATACCGGCGCGCCGGGACGCCTCGACGCTGCCGCCGAGTGCGAAGACCTTGCGGCCGTACGTGGTGCGGCGCAGCAGGAAGTCCGTGCCGACCAGCACCACCAGGAAGATCAGGACGGCGAGCGGCAGTCCCTTGTACTGGTTGTAGATGAAGGCGACGGCGAAGCCCACGACCGCGAGCACCGCGGTACGCATCAGGATCTCGCTGAGCGGCCGGGAGGGCACGCCCGCGGCCTCACGGCGCCGGGAGTCGAGGAACGAGGTGAGGAAGAAGACGACCACGCCGAGCAGCGCGAAGCCGTAGGCCACCGCCACGTCGGAGAAGTAGTAGCCGGTCATGTTGGCGATGGGGCCGTCGTCCGGCAGGTTGATCGTTCCGTTGTCGCCCAGGATCTGGAGCATGAAGCCGTTCCAGAACAGCAGACCGGCCAGGGTCACGGCGAACGCGGGGACGCCGATGCGGGCGAAGAAGAAGCCGTGGATCGCTCCGGCGACCGTGCCGGTGAGGATGGCGAGCACCAGGGCCAGCCACTGGTTCATCCCGTGTGTGACGTTGAGCACCGCGAAGGCGGCGCCCGCCACACCGCTGACCGAGCCGACCGAGAGGTCGATCTCGCCGAGCAGCAGGACGAAGACGATACCGACCGCGATCATGCCCGTACCGACCATGGTGACGGAGATGTCGGTCAGGTTGCCCGCGGTGAGGAAGCGCGAGTTCACGCTCTGGAAGATCGCCGCGATGACGATCAGGCCGACGATCACGGGTATGGAGCCGAGCTCACCCGCGCGTATCTTGCGCTTGAACTCGGACAGATAGCCGGCGAAGCCCTGCTCGCGCACCACGAGCCGCGGGTCGACGGCGGTCACCGCGTCGGCGGCCGGGGCCGGGGCGTCCACCGCGTCGGGCGCGACGTCCACGGCGGGGGTCTTGTCGATACTCACTTCTGAACCTCCACACCGCGCGACGCACGACGGGTCACCGCGTTGTCCGTGGCGCCGGTGATGGCCGCGATGATCTCTTCCTGCGAGGTGCTCTTCACGTCGAAGACCCCGTTGTTGCGGCCGAGCCTGAGGACCGCGACCTTGTCGGCCACCGCCTTGACGTCCGCCATGTTGTGGCTGATGAGCAGGACCGCGTGGCCGCGCTCACGGAGCCGCTCGACCAGGTCGAGCACCTGTGCGGTCTGTTCCACGCCGAGGGCCGCCGTCGGCTCGTCGAGGATGACGAGCTGGGGCTCACCGAGCATGGAACGCGCGATGGCCACCGTCTGGCGCTGACCGCCGGAGAGCGAGGCGATCGGGATCCGCACACTGGGGATACGGATCGAGAGCGTGGTCAGCAGCTCCCGGGAGCGGCGCTCCATCTCGACCTCGTCGAGGATGCCGCCCTTGCGCAGCTCCCGGCCGAGGTAGAGGTTGCCGACGACGTCGATGTTGTCGCAGAGCGAGAGGTCCTGGTAGACGGTGGCGATGCCCAGGTTCTGCGCGTCGTGCGGCTTGTTGATCTGTACTGCCTTGCCTTCCCACTCGATGACGCCGTCATCGATGGGGTGCACACCGGCGATCGTCTTGACCAGCGTGGACTTTCCGGCTCCGTTGTCGCCGACCAGGGCGAGCACTTCACCGCCGTAGGCCTCAAGCTCCACATCGGTGAGCGCCTGGACGGCACCGAATCGCTTGGAGACCCCACGCAACGCCAGCACGGGCGTAGCGGACACTTGAACCATCTCCTTCGCCGCCTGACCGGCGGGGATACCGCGCTGCCGGAGAGCGCGGTGGCTTGGGGGCACCCCTTGAGCGGGGTGTACCGTCCGGCGCCCCGCCCCGGTAGCGGGACGGTTGGGGTGGCGGGGCGCCGGACGGGCTTCAGTGATGCCTGACTCCCTTGCGGGGCAGGGGAGTTACTTCAGGCCGATCTTGTCGCACGCGGCCTTGTAGGCCGGGGTGCAGATGTCGCTGACCGTGTAGATCCCGTCCTTGATGACGGTGTCCTTGATGTTGGCCTTGGTCAGGGAGTAGACCGGGAAGATCACCGAGGGGATGTTCTTCTCGCTGGAGCTGTCGACCTTGGTCTTGACGATCGAGTCGAGCTTCTGGCCCTTGGCGAGCGCCACGGCCATCTCGGCCGCGACCGGGCCCTCACGCAGGTACGGCTTGTAGACGCTCATGTACTGCGAACCGGCCACGATGCGCTGCACACCGGCGAGTTCGGCGTCCTGTCCGGTGACCGGCGGGATCGGGCTGACACCGGCGGACTTGAGGGCGGTGATGACGCCGCCCGCCATGCCGTCGTTGGCGGAGAGGACGCCGATGACGTTCTTCTTGCCGATGGCGGTGATCGCGCCCTCCATGTTGGAGTTGGCGTTCTCCGGCTTCCACTCCTTGGTGTCGTACTCCTTGCCGATGTTCACCTTGCCGTCGAGGACGGAGTGGGCGCCCTTCTTGTAGTCGGCGGCGTTCGGGTCCGTGGAGGAGCCGTTCATCATGACGATCTTGCCGGACTTGGCCTTGGAGCCGAGCGCCTTCAGCAGCGCGGTGCCCTGGGTCTTCCCGACGGTCTGGTTGTCGAAGGAGACGTACGAGTCGATCGGGCCCTCGGCGAGGCGGTCGAAGGCGACGACGGGGATGTGGGCGTCCTTCGCCTTCTTGACCGAGGCGGCTATGGACTTGGCGTCCACGGCGTCCACGATGATGGCGTCCACCTGGTTGGTCACCATGGTGTCCATCTGCTGGCTCTGCGTGTCCGCCTGCTGCTTGGCGTTGACGTAGGTGATCTTGCCCTTGCCGTGCGTCAGCTCCTTGACCTTCTTCTCGATCAGGGGCTTGTCGAACTTCTCGTACCGGGCGGTCTGGTTCTCCGGCAGGAGCAGACCGATGTTGAGGGCATCGCCCTTCTTGGCGGAGTTCGAGCCCTTGTCCTTGCTCCCGCCCGACTCCTTGGCGCTGCCACAGGCGGCGAGAGAGACAGCCATCGCGGTGACGGCCACGGCCACGGCGGCACGACGCATCTGCGTGTTCACTTCAGAAACCTCCCTGACGAGGCCGCGACTTTGCGGCCGAGGTGCCTGGAGTCAACTCGGCTGCCAGGCCAGCGTCAAGGAGTAAATCCTTAACGAGATGGCAACGGTGTCATTCGTTATCTAAGTGAAGACAGGAGCACCGGAGGGCAGCGCCGCGTCCAAAAGACTTGAATCGCCCATTTCGCTGAGGACCAGGGCCAGCGCGCCCAGCACCTCGGCCCGGCCCCCGAGCGCTCCCGGAAGGACCGAGAGCTGCCGTGCCGCGCTGGGGATCGCGTACCGGCCCACGGACTCCCTGATGGGGCCGAGCACCAGCTCACCGGCCTCGGCGAGGTCCCCGCCGAGCACCACCCGGGTGGGGTTGAGCAGGTTGCAGAGGTTGGCGACGCCGCTGCCGATGTGCCGGCCGACGTCCGCGATCACCCGGCGGCAGCCCGGATCGCCGCCGCGGGCGAGCTGGACGACCCGCTCGATGGTCAGACCGGTGCCATGGCTGGACTCCAGGAGCGGCAGGACGTACCGGGCCGCCGTGAAGGTCTCCAGGCACCCCCGGTTGCCGCAGCGGCAGACAGGGCCCGACTCGTCGAGCGTGATGTGCCCGATCTCGCCCGCCGTGCCGCCGGGGCCCCGGTAGATCTGCCCGTCGATGACCAGACCGGCCCCCACACCGCTGGCGACCTTGATGTACGCGAGGTCCCTGACCCCGCGTCCGCTCCCCCAGACCAGCTCGCCGAGCGCGCCCAGGTTGGCGTCGTTGTCGACGTACACCGGCACTCCGAGCCTGGACGCCAGCTCGTCGCTCGGATTGATGCCGGACCATCCCGGCAGGATCGAGGTGGAGCCGAGGGTGCCCGACTCGACGTCGATCGGCCCCGGTACGCCGAGGCCGACGCCGACGACCTTGTCGGCTCCGATCCCGGTGGCCTCGATCAGCCGGTTGACCAGCTCCTCGGCCCGGCCGAAGCCCTCGGCGGACGAGGCGTCCACATCGAGCGGCTCGGACTCCTCGGCGAGCACCTGGTGGGCGAGGTTTCCCACCGCGACCCGCAGGTGCGTGTGCCCGAAGTCGACGCCGATCACGATGCCCGCCGAGCCGCTCAGCGAGACACTGCGGGCCCGGCGGCCGCCGGCGGAGGTCGGGGTGACCTCGACCGTGCCGCCCTCCTTCAGCTCACGGACGATATTGGAGACGGTGGCTGCCGAGAGCCCCGTGCTTCGGGCGATCTCCGCCTGGGTGAGCGAGCCCGCCATACGCACCGCGCGTACGACCCGCTCAAGGTTGGCCCGGTGCAGAGACGTCTGCGACCCCGGAGTCTCCATCGACTCATCCACTCCTGCCACTGGCGGACGGCACGACGGCCGTCCCCGCGCGGGGCGCGTGTGCTGAGCCCCGCCCTATCTCCAACATGTGAACTCTCAGCTGACCCTTTGGCCCTCTCTCCCGTCAAGACCTTGAGCAAGGGCAGACACGGATGAGCGGGCGGCCTCCGGCGCGAAACGGACGAACCGCCCGACAGCGGATGCCGCCGGGCGGTTCGGGTGGGAAAAGAGGGGGAACTGAGGCGGGAGTTCTACTTCAGCGCTCCCGCGGTCAGGCCGGCGACGACCTGCCGCTGGAAGATGATGTACGCCGCGAGGACCGGCAGCATCGCCATCACCAGACCGGCGAAGAGGCCGGAGTAGTCGCCCTTGTACCCCTGGCTGGTGGCCAGTTCGACCAGGCCCTGGGCCAGCACCCGGTGCTTCGGGTCGGTGTTGAGCACCGTGGGCAGCAGGTACTGGTTCCACTGGCCGAGGAAGTTGAAGATGCCCACGCTGATCAGTCCGGGCTTGGCCATCGGCAGCATCACCTGGAAGAAGGTCCTGGTGTGCGAGGCACCGTCGAGGGTCGCCGCCTCGGCCACTTCTCCCGGCAGCGTCCGGAAGAAGGAGGTGAGGAAGAAGACGGTGAACGGCAGTGAGTAGGCGATGTAGACCAGGACCAGGCCCTGGGTCGTGTTCAGCAGGCTCATGTTGTTCATGACGAAGAACAACGGCACCAGCGCCAGGATGATCGGGAAGCTCATCCCTCCGACGAACAGGAAGTAGATGAACCGGTTCCCGGGGAAGTCGAAGCGCGCCAGCACATAGGCGGCCATGGAGCCGAGCAGCAGCGTGCCGACGAGCGAACAGCCGACGACCACGATGGTGTGCCCGAAGTACTGGCCCATGTGCGCCTGGCCCCAGGCACGCGACCAGTTCTCGAAGTGCAGCCGGTCGGGCAGCTTCCACGGCTCGGCGAGGATGTCGTGGTCGTTCTTGAACGAGGACATCACCGCCCACAGCAGCGGTACGACGACCAGGACCGCCCAGATGATGAGGACGCCGTGCGAGAAGACGTTGAGGGTGCTGCCGCTCTTCTTCTCCGGGGGCGCGACGGGCGCCTCGGCGGCGGGCTGCGTGGGCCCTTGCTCCTTGGTGAGCGAGGCCGGAGGGGTTTCAGTGGTCTTCATCTCAGAACTCCAGCCGCTCGCGCCGGCCCAGTCGCATCACGATGGCGGCGAAGACCATGGTGAGTACGAGGAGGGCGACGCCGATCGTTGTCGCGTATCCGGCCGCTCCGTCGCGGAACGCCGTCTGGTAGACGAACAGCGGCAGCACGGTGGTCGATTGGGCGGGGCCGCCGGGGCCCACGCTCATGATGTTCACCGCGGCGAACGCCTCGGCCCCGAGGGACAGGATGCCCATGTACACCCAGCCCGACTGCACGGTGTCCCAGAGCAGCGGCAGCGTGATCCGGAAGAACGTCGTGACCCGGCTCGCGCCGTCCAGCAGCGCCGCCTCGTAGAAGTCCTTCGGGATGGAGGCCATACCGGCCGAGAAGAGCACCACGAAGAAGCCGACCTGGGACCAGACCAGGACCGCGAAGATGCACCAGAGCGCCAGCTTCGGGTCGCCGAGCCAGTTCGGCTGGATGCTGTCCAGGTGGACCGCGCTCAGGGCGCCGTTGAGGATGCCCCCGTCGGGGTTGTAGATGAACCTGAAGAGCAGGGCGACGATCGCGATCGACAGCACCTGCGGGAAGAAGTACGCGATCTTGTAGAAGCCGGATCCGCGTACGCCCGCGACGGCGGCGCCCTTGCGGCGCCGCCCGCCCACATTCAGCATGAAGGCGAAGAACAGCGCGAGGGCGAGCGTCACCAGCGGCAGCAACAGCACGAACAGAACGCTGTGTTCCAGTGACTTCCAGAAGGTGGAGTCATGGAGCATCCGGCTGTAGTTGTCGAAGCCGACCATCTTGAAGTCCGGGCTCAGGCCGGTCCAGTCGGTGAACGAGTAATAGATCGACTGAATGAACGGCCATATGACGAAGACTGCGTACAACGCCAGTGGGAGTATCAAGAACCCCACAATGAACCGGTACTTACCTTGTTGCATGGTTCCGACCCCGATCTTCCGGCGGGTGCCGCCGCTGGTGACGCGTGCTCACTGGTGCTTGTAGTGCTTGATCGACGTGTCCTTGGCCGCCGCGTCCGTGTACTGCTGACACTTCTTGACAGCCTCGGCCGGGGTCATGCGGCCTGCCATCATCTCGCCGAGGACGGAGACGCCGATCTGCTCCTTCTGGAGCTTGACGTACCAGTCCTGCAGGCGCGGGTTGAGGACGTTGTCCCCTGCGGCCTTCAGCGCGTCGAGTCCCGACTGGAGGGCCGTCGACAGCTTGAGACCGTCGGTGCCGCCATTGAAGGCGGACAGCGACCTCACCTTGGTGGTGAAGCTCTTGGAGGAGGCCTCGCTGAGCATGATGCGCAGCTGCTCCATGCCCGCCCAGGGGTTGTGGGCGTTCTTCGGCACGATGAAGGGTTCACCGCCGCAGGCCCAGATGGTGCCGTACGGCAGCTTGTCCGACGAGTCGAGACTGGACGGTGCGCCGACCTTCATCTGGAAGTTCTTGGGCGTGGTCTTCGCCGCCTCGTTCTCCACCCAGGAGCCGTTGGGGATGAAGAGAGCCTTGCCCTCGGTCCAGGCCGTCTGGGACTGGATGTGGTCGATGCCGGGCGTGCCCTTGAGGATGTAGCCCTTCTTGAAGAGCTCGTAGTAGGCATCGAAGGCGGCCTTGACCGCAGGGTGCTTCCAGGCATTCGGGGCCAGGTTGTCGATGTTGTCGAGAACCTCACGGCCGCCGATCTTGCCGATGAAGGGGAAGAGCGAGAAGGGGATGTAGTACGGGTACTTGCCCGCGTACGTCCAGCCCGCGATGCCCTTCTTCTTCGCCTTGGCACAGACGGCGAGCATGTCGTCCCAGGTCTTGGGGTACTCGACGTCGAGATTGTCCAGGGCGGTCTGCGAGTACCACACGCCGTAGACGGTGTACGCGTAGTTCATGATGTAGCAGGGCTCGCCGTCGAACTGACCCATCTCCACGATGCCCGCGCGGAGGGTGTCCCTGACCTTCTTGCTCGGGTCGTCGACGGACGGCGCGTCCAGCAGCGGCGTCAGATCGGTCAGCTGCTTCTTCCCGATCAGGACACCCATGTCCATCTGCTCGGCGCCCGAGTTGTCGATCAGGTCGGGCGGCGTGCCGCCGTTGAAGCGCGGCTGCAGCTCCGACTGGATCTTCTGCGTGGCCGAGAAGTTCACCTTCGACTTGGGGTACGCCTTCGAGTACAGCGCGTTGGCGGCCCTGGCGTAGTCGGTGCCGAAGCCTCCGTCGAAGACGACCATGTCGAGCGGGGCGGTCGCGTTCACACCCAGCGGGTTGCTCGCGGAGGTCTTGCCCTTCTTGACCTGCTTGTCGCTGCTGCTGTCACTGCTCGCGCAAGCGGAGAGGAAACTCATCGTCGGGACGCTGATCAGGCCGAGCGCGGCAGACCGCTTGATCAGGTCACGACGGCCGAGGCCCTCATTGGTGCGGGCGGAGGTGGATCCCATGCTCAAGTCCTCGCCTTCTACAGGACTCAGGCGGTGTACCGGTCGCCCGTTGAGAATTCGCCTCAGGCGAAGGGCCCCGCCACCGCGTTCAGTTGACGCTGGGGTTGCACTGGATACAGGAGGGAAAGCTGGGAATACGGCCGAGGTGCCGTGAAGGCCCCGCCCCGAATCCCCGCCCCCCTGGCCCGCCGCCGATGACACGGCGTGGCGGACGTCGACAGGTATAGTCCACTTCCCTTCAACTGGGCAAGATCGAATGCAGGTTTGAACGTCAGTCTTTCCCGAGTTGAGACCTCACAGACATCTGGTGCACTCCGCCCACCGGGCAGGGCTCTGTCGTGAGAGCGCGTTCAATTCTTCCGCCCGTGCGGCGTCAACCCCCTTGACTCGGATGTCACTTACCTTCCTACTGGACCTTGCGTATCAGCGTGACAACGTTGTCCAAAGCGCTTAGGTGAGAGGAAAGACCCTCATGCAGACCAGACCTCGGCACAGGGCCGGGCCGGCAGCCGCCCTGGTGGCGGCCGCTTTTGTGCTTGTCGTTACGGGGCAGGGCGCGGCCGTCGCCCAATCCGCCCAACCCAAGGCGGCGGACAAGGGGTTCAGCTCTTCGTTCGAGACGGACCAGCCGCAGCCGGACTGGCGCAATACCGTGGAAGTGGGCCCGGACGGCCATAAACGCTCCTCCGGTATCGATGGCACCATCAATGCGGGAATACCCGGCAATGTCACGGACCATGTCGTCACGGTGCGCGCCAGCGACGAGAACGCCGGAAGCGGTGAGGGCAAGGGCAGCCTCATCGATATCAATCCGGACACCAAGTGGCTCGCCTTCCACCCCACGGCCTGGGTGGAGTTCGATCTGGACGAGGCGGTCAAGCTCAAGACGTACGCGATGACGTCCGCCAACGACCACGCCGAGCGCGACCCGAAGGACTGGACCCTCCAGGGCTCCACCGACGGCAAGGACTGGAAGACCCTCAGCACCGAGAAGGGCCAGGACTTCGACAAGCGCTTCCAGACGAAGTCGTACGACATCGCGGGCGCGGACACCGCGTACGCGCACTACCGCCTGGACATCACCGCCAACAACGGCGCCACCGACGCGACGCAACTCGCCGACGTGCAGTTCTCCAACGGCGACACGAGCACGCCCCCGCCGTCCGACATGGTCACCCGGGTGGACAGCGGACCCACGTCGTCGCCGACCGCCAAGACGGGCGCCGGCTTCACCGGTACCAGGTCGCTGCGGTACGAGGGCACCCAGAAGGGCACGGGCCGCGCGTACTCGTACAACAAGGTCTTCGACGTCAACACCCGGATCAGCCGGAACACCGAGCTGTCCTACAAGGTCTTCCCCGAAATGGGCAAGACCGATCTGAACTATCCGTCCACCAATGTGGCGGTCGACCTCGCCTTCACGGACGGCACCTATCTGAGCGACCTGAAGGCCACCGACTCCAACGGCGGGCTGCTGACGCCGCAGGGGCAGGGGGCCGCCAAGCGGCTCTACGTCAACCAGTGGAATTCCGTCGCGTCGGACATCGGGACGGTCGCCGCGGGCAAGACCGTCGACCGGATCCTGGTGGCGTACGACTCCCCCAAGGGCCCGGCGACGTTCCGGGGCTGGATCGACGACATCTCGCTGGCGGCCAAGAAGGCCGAGAAGCCGTCCGCGCACCTCTCGGACTACGCCCTCACCACCCGGGGCACCAATTCGAGCGGCTCCTTCTCGCGCGGCAACAACTTCCCGGCGACCGCGGTCCCCAATGGCTTCAACTTCTGGACGCCGGTCACCGACGCGGGCTCCAGCACCTGGCTCTACAACTATGCGAACGGCAACAACGCCGACAATCTGCCCACCCTCCAGGCCTTCAGCGCCAGCCATGAGCCGAGCCCGTGGATGGGCGACCGGCAGACCTTCCAGCTGATGCCGTCGGTGGCATCCGGAACCCCGGACGCCACCCGGACCAAGCGCGCCCTCCCCTTCAAGCACGAGAACGAGGTCGCGAAGCCCGACTACTACGGGGTCACCTTCGAGAACGGCCTCAAGGCCGAGATGACGCCGACCGACCACGCGGCGATGATGCGGTTCACCTACCCCGGTGACAACGCCAGCATGATCTTCGACAACATCTCCAACGACGGCGGCCTCACGCTCGACCCGAAGACCGGCACCTTCAGCGGCTACTCGGACGTCAAGAGCGGCCTCTCGACCGGCGCCACCCGGATGTTCGTGTACGGCACCGTCGACACCCCGGTCACGGCGAGCTCCAAGCTCACCGGCGGGGGCGGCGACAACGTCACCGGCTATATGCGCTTCAAGCCGGGCAGGAAGCACACGGTGACCCTGCGCATCGCCACCTCTCTGATCGGCGTGGCCCAGGCGAAGTCCAACCTCGCCCAGGAGCTCCCGGCGTCGTCGACCTTCGCGGGGACGGAGGCGAAGGCCCGCTCCCAGTGGGACAGGATCCTCGGCAAGATCGAGGTGCAGGGCGCCACCCACGACCAGCTGACCTCGCTCTACTCCTCCATGTACCGGTTGTATCTGTACCCGAACTCGGGCTCGGAGAAGGTCGGTTCGAAGACCGAGTACGCGAGTCCCTTCTCGGCCAAGGCCGGTGACAACACCCCGACGCACACCGGCGCCAAGATCGTGAAGGGTTCGGTGTACGTCAACAACGGCTTCTGGGACACCTACCGCACGACCTGGCCCGCGTACTCCTTCTTCACCCCGAAGAAGGCGGGGAAGATGGTCGACGGCTTCGTCCAGCAGTACAAGGACGGCGGCTGGACGGCCCGCTGGTCCTCCCCCGGCTACGCCGATCTGATGACCGGCACCAGTTCGGACGTGGCGTTCGCGGACGCCTATGTCAAGGGCGTGAAGTTCGACGCGAAGGCGGCGTACGCGGCGGCCGTGAAGAACGCCACGGTCGTCCCGACGAGTTCGGGCGTCGGCCGCAAGGGCATGGACACCTCGCCCTTCACCGGTTACGCCTCCACCGCGACCGGCGAGGGCATGTCGTGGTCGATGGAGGGCTACATCAACGACTACGGCATCGCCCAGATGGGCAAGGCGCTCTACAAGAAGACCCACGAGGCGCACTACAAGGAGGAGTCCGAGTACTTCCTCAACCGGGCGCAGAACTATGTGAAGCTCTTCGACCCGGAGGTCGGCTTCTTCCAGGGCAGGACCCCGGACGGCGGCTGGCGGCTGCCGGCCGACAAGTACGACCCGAAGGTCTGGGGCTACGACTACACGGAGACCGACGGCTGGGGGTACGCCTTCACCGCTCCGCAGGACTCGCGCGGTCTGGCCAACCTCTACGGCGGCCAGGCGGGTCTGGCGAAGAAGCTGGACACCTACTTCGCGACTCCGCAGACCGCGGGCCCCGAGACCACCGGCTCGTACGGTGGCGTCATCCACGAGATGATCGAGGCACGGGATGTGCGGATGGGGCAGTACGGGCACAGCAACCAGCCCGCCCACCACGTCACCTATATGTACGACGCGGCCGGGCAGCCCTGGAAGGCGCAGGAGAAAATCCGCGACGTGCTCAGCCGCCTGTACGTGGGCAGTGACATCGGGCAGGGCTACCTCGGCGACGAGGACAACGGCGAACAGTCGGCCTGGTACGTCTTCTCCTCGCTCGGCTTCTATCCGCTGGTGATGGGCAGCGGCGAATTCGCCATCGGCTCACCGCAGTTCACCAAGGCCACCGTCCACCTGGAGAACGGCAGGGACCTGGTGATCAAGGCGCCGCAGAACAGCGCCAAGAACATCTACGTCCAGGGCCTCAAGGTGAACGGCAAGGCGTGGAACTCCACCGCGCTGCCGAACGACGTCCTGCAGCACGGCGGCACCCTGGACTTCGCCATGGGCCCGCAGCCGTCCAAGTGGGGCACCGGCAAGAAGGCGGCCCCGGTCTCCATCACCAAGGACGACAAGGTGCCGTCGCCGCGCGAGGACGCGACCACCGGTTCCGGTGCGCTCTTCGACAACACGTCGAAGACGGACGCCTCGTTCACCTCGGCCGACCTGCCGGTGAAGTCGGCGACGCGGACCGTCCAGTACACCCTCACCTCTTCGGACCGGGCCAAGGCCCCGACCGGGTGGAAGCTGGAGGGCTCCGACGACGGTACGAAGTGGACCACGCTGGACAAGCGCTCGCACGAGTCGTTCTCCTACGACAAGCAGACGCGGGTCTTCTCGGTGGCCCACCCGGGCACCTACAAGAAGTACCGCCTGGTGAGCACGGGCACCGCGACCCTGGCGGAGGTGGAACTGCTCTCCTGACGAGCCGGTGAACGACCGGACGGAGTGAACCGAGGGGCGGGTCCGGGACTTCCGGGCCCGCCTCTCCTTTCGGTCACGTACACAACAAATCAGAACCGGTGCAGCCCGCAGACGTCAGGTCGGCCGCGCTCCAACCCGGTCAGCTCCGGCCGGTCAAGGAGAAACCCTGGAAACATCCAGAGTCATGGCGTATTAGTACTGTCAGCAAACAAAATGACCTGGCAGCTCTGGACGGCGGCCGGGCGCTCACTCCCTCGTCGGCAGAGAGGCTGATCATGCCGGACCGCTTCACCCCCACCCCGGCCGACCGGTTCACCTTCGGGCTGTGGACCGTCGGCTGGAAGGGCAACGACCCCTTCGGCGACCCGACCCGCCCCGCCCTGGACCCGGTCGAGTCCGTGGAACGCCTGGCGGAGCTGGGCGCGCACGGCGTGACGTTCCACGACGACGACCTGATCCCCTTCGGCTCGTCGGAGAGCGAGCGCGCGGCACAGGTCGCGCGCTTCAGGGCGGCACTGGACCGCACCGGTATGCGGGTCCCGATGGCGACGACGAACCTGTTCACGCACCCCGTCTTCAAGGACGGCGGCTTCACCTCCAACGACCGCGACGTGCGGCGCTTCGCGCTGCGCAAGGTCATCCGCAATATCGACCTCGCGGTGGAGGTGGGCGCGCGGACCTATGTGGCCTGGGGCGGCCGCGAGGGCGCGGAGTCCGGGGCCGCGAAGGACGTCCGGGTGGCACTGGACCGGATGAAGGAGGCGTTCGACCTGCTCGGCGACTATGTCGTGGAGCAGGGGTACGAGCTGCGCTTCGCCATCGAGCCCAAGCCGAACGAGCCGCGCGGCGACATCCTGCTGCCCACCGTCGGCCACGCCCTCGCGTTCATCGGCCGGCTGGAGCGCCCGGAGCTGTACGGGGTGAACCCGGAGGTGGGCCATGAGCAGATGGCCGGGCTGAACGCCGCCCACTCCATCGCCCAGGCGCTCTGGGCGGGCAAGCTCTTCCATATCGACCTCAACGGCCAGTCCGGCATCAAGTACGACCAGGACCTGCGCTTCGGGGCCGGTGACGTCCGCCAGGCGTTCTGGCTGGTCGACCTGTTGGAGAGCGCCGGGTACGACGGTCCGCGCCACTTCGACTTCAAGCCGGTGCGTACCGACGGCTTCGACGGCGTCTGGGAGTCCGCGAAGAACTGCATGCGCAACTATCTGATCCTCAAGGAGCGCGCACTCGCCTTCCGCGCCGACCCGGCCGTCCGGGAGGCGCTGGCCGCCTCACGCCTGGACGAACTGGCCCTGCCCACCGCCCCGGACGGCGTCAAGGGGCTGCTGGCGGACCGTTCCGCGTACGAGGAGTTCGACGCGGGGGCGGCCGCCGGGCGCTCCATGGCCTTCGAGGCGCTGGACCAGCTGGCCATGGAGCATCTGCTCGGCCTCCGCTGAACCCGGACGCACGGAGAAGGGGGGGGGGGCCCCCGCGGGGGGGGGGGGGGGGGGGGCGCCGGGGGGCCCGGGGGGCGCGCCCCCCGCCCGCGACCTAGCGGGGAGGTTGTGGGGCGACA
>NZ_JBHYWP010000037.1:44750-49793 GCF_042751845.1 Streptomyces sp. NPDC059398
CTCACGCCCCCGCCCACCCCCACCACCACAACCTAGACCCCGCCCCCCCCCCAGCCCCCCCCCCCCCCACGCCCGCCCCCCCCCCCGCGGGCGCCCCCCGGCCCCCCCCCCCCTTCGGTGGACCCGGGGCCTCGCGGCCCGTCCGTACTACTTGCGGATCAGGTTGCGCAGCACGTACTGCATGATGCCGCCGTTGCGGTAGTAGTCCGCCTCACCGGGGGTGTCGATACGGACGACCGCGTCGAACTCCACACCGGTGTCGGTGGTGACCTTGACCGTACGGGGCGTGGTGCCGTTGTTCAGCTCGGTCACCCCGGTGAAGGAGAAGGTCTCCTGGCCGTTCAGGCCGAGCGACTCGGCGGTCTGGCCCTCCGGGAACTGGAGCGGCAGGACGCCCATGCCGATGAGGTTCGAGCGGTGGATGCGCTCGTACGACTCGGCGATGACGGTGCGGACGCCGAGCAGCGCGGTGCCCTTGGCCGCCCAGTCGCGGGACGAGCCGGAGCCGTACTCCTTGCCGGCCAGGACGGTCAGCGGGATGCCGGCGGCCTGGTAGTTCTGGGAGGCGTCGTAGATGAACGACACCGGCCCGTCCGGCTGGGTGAAGTCGCGGGTGTAGCCGCCCTCGGTGCCCGGCGCGATCTGGTTGCGCAGGCGGATGTTGGCGAAGGTGCCGCGGATCATGACCTCGTGGTTACCACGGCGCGAGCCGTAGGAGTTGAAGTCGCGGCGCTCGACGCCGTGCTCCGTGAGGTACTTGCCGGCCGGGGTGTCGGCCTTGATGGCGCTGGCCGGGGAGATGTGGTCGGTGGTGACCGAGTCGCCCAGCTTGGCGAGGACCCGGGCGCCGGTGATGTCCTCGACCGGGGCGGGATCCATCGTCATGCCCTCGAAGTAAGGGGGCTTGCGGACGTAGGTGGACTCGGCGTCCCACTCGAAGGTGTTGCCGGTCGGGATGGACAGCGCCTGCCACTGGGCGTCACCCGCGAAGACGTCCTGGTAGGACTTGTTGAACATGTCCTCGCCGATGGTGTTCGCCACGACGTCGTTGACCTCGGCCTCGGTGGGCCAGATGTCCTTGAGGTGGACCTCGTTGCCGTCCTGGTCGGTGCCGAGCGAGTCCTTGGTGATGTCCACCTTCATGGAGCCCGCGATGGCGTACGCGACGACGAGCGGCGGGGACGCCAGGTAGTTCATCTTGACGTCGGGGTTGATGCGCCCCTCGAAGTTGCGGTTGCCGGAGAGCACCGACGTCACGGCCAGGTCGTGGTCGTTGACGGCCTTGGAGACCTCATCGGGCAGCGGGCCCGAGTTGCCGATGCAGGTGGTGCAGCCGTAGCCGACGAGGTTGAAGCCGACCTTGTCGAGGTACGGGGTGAGCCCGGCCTTGTCGAAGTAGTCGGTGACGACCTTGGAGCCCGGGGCGAGGGTGGTCTTGACCCACGGCTTGCGGGTCAGGCCCTTCTCGACGGCCTTCTTCGCGACGAGCGCGGCGGCGACCATCACGTACGGGTTCGAGGTGTTGGTGCAGGAGGTGATCGCGGCGACGGTGACGGCGCCGTGGTCGATCTCGTACGTCGAACCGTCGGGGGCCGTGACCGTGGTCGGGCGGCTCGGCACACCGTTGTGGGTGGCCGGAGCGTCGGATGCCGGGAAGGACTCCTTGCCGGACTCCTCGTCCTCGGAGACGTAGTTGCGGACGTCCTGGGCGAACTGCGCCTTGGCGTTGGCGAGGACGATGCGGTCCTGGGGGCGCTTCGGGCCGGCGATGGAGGGGACGACCGTGGCGAGGTCGAGCTCCAGCTTCTCGGAGAAGTCGGGCTCGGCGGCCGGGTCGAGCCAGAGGCCCTGCTCCTTGGAGTACGCCTCGACGAGCGCGACCTGCTTCTCGTCACGGCCGGTCAGCCGCAGGTAGTTCAGCGTCTCGGCGTCGATCGGGAAGATCGCGGCGGTGGAGCCGAACTCGGGCGACATGTTGCCGATGGTGGCGCGGTTCGCGAGCGAGGTGGCGGCGACGCCCTCACCGTAGAACTCGACGAACTTGCCGACGACGCCGTGCTTGCGCAGCATCTCGGTGATCGTGAGGACCAGGTCGGTGGCGGTGGTGCCCGGGTTCAGCTCGCCGGTCAGCTTGAAGCCGACGACGCGCGGGATGAGCATCGAGACCGGCTGGCCGAGCATGGCGGCCTCGGCCTCGATACCGCCGACGCCCCAGCCCAGCACGCCCAGGCCGTTGACCATGGTGGTGTGCGAGTCGGTGCCGACGAGGGTGTCGGGGTACGCCTGGCCGTTGCGGACCATGACGGTGCGGGCCAGGTGCTCGATGTTCACCTGGTGGACGATGCCGGTGCCCGGCGGGACGACCTTGAACTCGTCGAAGGCGGTCTGGCCCCAGCGCAGGAACTGGTAGCGCTCCTTGTTGCGGCCGTACTCCAGCTCGACGTTCTGCGTGAAGGAGTCCGTCGTGCCGAACTTGTCGGCGATGACGGAGTGGTCGATGACCAGCTCGGCCGGGGCCAGCGGGTTGATCTTGTCGGCGTCCCCGCCGAGCTCCTTCACGGCCTCACGCATGGTGGCGAGGTCGACCACGCAGGGCACACCGGTGAAGTCCTGCATGATCACGCGGGCCGGCGTGAACTGGATCTCCCGGCTCGGCTGGGCCTGCGAGTCCCAGCCGCCCAGCGCCCGGATGTGGTCGGCGGTGATGTTCGCGCCGTCCTCGGTACGCAGCAGGTTCTCCAGCAGCACCTTCAGGCTGTAAGGGAGGCGCGCGGAGCCCTCGACCTTGTCCAGCTTGAAGATCTCGTACGACTCGTCGCCCACGCGCAGCGTGCTGCGGGCGTCGAAGCTGTTCGCCGACACGACAGTCTCCTTCATCAAAGTGCGCGTTCTGCCGCGCCGCGCCTCATCTGCGGCCGGCGCCGCGTGGTGCCGCCTTCGGCTGCCCGGCCATCCGCTACAGTGAGGATTAGTTAGGTAACCCTTACCGAGTGACGGCCGCGATGCGCCTCGGCAGATATCTCGATGTCGAGATAACTCTAGTACACGTCCGCGCGGAGGTCATGCGGGGCTGCCCGTCACCGCCCACCGCGCGGCAGGGGCGGCTTCGGCGCCTGCCCTTCGCGCGGGACGGCGGCGGGCTCCTCGGGGGCCTGGCGCGTCCGCCCCAGCCGCCTACCCCGCCCGGCGCGGCAGGAACACCCGCGCGGCCGCTTGCGGCGAGGGTCACCGCAGGGGCGGACCACAACCGGAGCGGGGGCGGAGCGGGGCCGGATCGTGACCGGTCCGCGGCCCGCGCCACCTCACCCGGAACCCCCACCGCCATCCCGCCCGCCATCTCGCCATCACTCCAATGGCCCACCCGGAAGAGTCGGCATCTCATATGTGAGATAGCGTCTGGCGCATGGCAGATGACTACCTCGTACGCATCGGCAAGCTCATCCGTGACGCCCGTCAGCACCGGGGCTGGACACAGACTCAGCTGGCCGATGCGCTCGCCACAAGCCAGAGCGCCGTGAACCGCATCGAACGCGGAAACCAGAACATCAGCCTTGAGATGATCGCCCGTATCGGCGAGGCACTCGACAGCGAGATCGTCTCGCTGGGCTACGCCGGTCCGATGCATCTGCGGGTGGTCGGCGGACGCCGGCTCTCCGGCGCGATCGACGTCAAGACGAGCAAGAACGCCTGTGTGGCGCTGCTCTGCGGCTCGTTGCTCAACAAGGGGCGGACGGTGCTGCGCAGAGTCGCGCGCATCGAGGAGGTGTACCGCCTCCTTGAGGTGCTCAACTCCATCGGTGTACGCACCCGTTGGATCAACGACGGCAAGGACCTGGAGATCGCCCCGGGCTCCGATGTGGACATGGCCGCCATCGACGCGTCGGCCGCGCGGCGCACCCGGTCGATCATCATGTTCCTCGGCCCGCTGCTCCACCGCCTGGACAGCTTCAAGCTGCCGTACGCGGGCGGCTGCGACCTGGGCACCCGCACCATCGAGCCCCATATGATCGCGCTGCGCCGCTTCGGGCTGGAGATCACCGCCACCGAGGGGCTCTACCACGCACAGGTGGAGCGGGGCGCCACCCCCGACCGCCCGATCGTGCTGACCGAGCGGGGCGACACGGTGACCGAGAACGCGCTGCTCGCGGCGGCGCGCAGCGACGGTGTGACCGTCATCCGCAACGCGTCCTCCAACTACATGGTCCAGGACCTGTGCTTCTTCCTGGAGGCGCTGGGCGTACGCGTCGACGGCGTCGGCACGACGACGCTCACCGTGCACGGGGTGCCGGACATCGATGTGGATGTCGACTACTCCCCCTCCGAGGACCCGGTCGAGGCGATGAGTCTGCTCGCCGCCGCCGTGGTGACGGAGTCGGAGCTGACGATCCGCCGGGTCCCCGTCGAGTTCATGGAGATCGAACTCGCGGTCCTGGAGGAGATGGGTCTCGACCACGACCGCGGCGCCGAGTACGCGGCCGACAACGGGCGCACCCGGCTGGTGGACCTGACCGTGCGGCCCTCCAAGCTCGAAGCGCCGATCGACAAGATCCACCCGATGCCCTTCCCCGGGCTCAACATCGACAACGTCCCGTTCTTCGCGGCCATCGCGGCGGTCGCACAGGGCCAGACCCTGATCCACGACTGGGTCTACGACAACCGCGCGATCTATCTGACGGACCTCAACCGGCTGGGCGGCAGGCTGCAACTCCTCGACCCGCACCGGGTCCTGGTGGAGGGGCCGACCCGGTGGCGCGCGGCCGAGATGATGTGCCCGCCGGCGCTGCGACCCGCAGTGGTGGTGCTGCTGGCGATGATGGCGGCCGAGGGCACGTCGGTGCTGCGCAACGTGTACGTGATCAACCGCGGCTACGAGGAACTGGCCGAGCGGCTCAACTCGGTGGGCGCGCAGATCGAGATCTTCCGGGACATCTGACGGGCGGGGGGGGGGGGGGGCGGGCGGGGGGAGTCGAACGGGGGCGCCCCACACAGGGCAGGTCTTGTCAAAGAGCACGAAGCGGCACAATAAAGAGAACGCAAGGACAT
>NZ_JBHYWP010000037.1:49803-50449 GCF_042751845.1 Streptomyces sp. NPDC059398
CCCTTGGAGACAAGGGGCGCGACACCGCGACATGTTGCCTGACCTGCGAATACTCCAACAGGCTAATTATGTCGTCTCCCGTAACAGACTGGCGACGTGTCAGGCGCTTGATCAATGACGCTGAAAGCTCAGCCTGCTTCTCCTCATGGCTGTCGAAGTCGACGCGCGCTTGGATCAGGGCTGACGGGTAACGACGAAGCACTTCTTGCCGGATGCGCTCAGGAACGTAACGCTCGATTTCGACGGCCGTCAGAGAGGTACCGTGATCCATCCACTCATGTGCGATCTCGTGGAGGATTATGTGTTCCGTTTGATTTCTACTTGAACGGCGTCGACTGCATCTCAGTGCCCTCGTGATCGTGCGCACTGGAAGCCTCAAGAACTCCCATCATCGCAAGTAACAAGTAACAAGGCACTTCCTCGTTCCCGGGAAAGCTGTCCACAGACATCAAGCCGGTGGATCCAGGCTAAACCGCCCAGCCGCGGTTCTGCTGCTGCGCCGGTCACCACCGGGTGCCGAAGCGGCCGGCCACGTTGTTCCGGCGTTGGGTGTGGGCTTGCTCCGGCAGCAGCCTGGAGCAAGCCCCCACATTAGGCCGCGCCAGGCAGCACACTTTGGCGGGTTTGGGGTTTTGGCCGGTGGCGG